>JBFHIF010000330.1:0-2405 GCA_041596595.1 Erythrobacter sp.
CGTGTAGTCTCAATCGGTCCCAAAAATGCCCAGTGGCGTGCGCTGCTGCAGGAGAGTGCAACTTGAACGGTTCCACACCGCCCAATTCCGACAGAACCCCGACCCGCGAGGGCGGGGTTGCGGCGCTCGAAAGCCTCCAGCGGATCCCGCTCGCTCCCACGCCGCTGCTTCCAGCTGAGATCGCCGGTGTGCAGGTGCACGTGAAATGCGAAAACCTGCAGCCGATCGGCGCATTCAAGATCAGGGGCGCGTGGTGGCGGCTTTCCAATGTCGAGACCGATCGGGTGGTCGCGGTGTCGAGCGGCAACCACGCGCAAGGGGTCGCTTTCGCGGCACAACGCCTTGGCCTCAAGGCGACGATCGTGATGCCGCGCGATGCGCCGCGTGTGAAACTGGAGAACACGAAAGCGCTCGGTGCCGAGGTCGTGCTCTACGAGCGCCCCGGCGAGGATCGCGACGAGGTCGCCGCGCGCGTGATCGCGGAAAAGGGTGGCACGCTCGTCCATGCCTTTGCCGATCCGTGGGTGATGGAAGGCCAAGGCACGGCCGGGCTGGAGATCGCGCAGCAATTGGGGCGCGATCCCTCGCGGATCGTGACCTGCTGCGGAGGGGGCGGACTGGCAGTGGGCCTGTCGCTCGCCTGCCCCGACGCAGCTATCCATATCGTCGAGCCCGAAGGCTGGGACATGGTCGGGCGATCGGTCGCGCAGGGCGAACTTGTCCACGCCGGGCCCGATGCCCCCAGGACGATTTGCGACGCGCTGCAGCCGGACGCGACGAAGCCGCTCAATCTGGCAATGCTCACCGGAAGGATTGAACCGGGCATAGTGGTAAGCGATGACGAGGTCCGCGAAGCGCAGCGTTGGGCGGCTCGCGAATTGCGCCTTGTCACGGAGCCGGGGGGCGCCGCCGCTCTCGCAGCCGCACTTGCGCGAAAGGTTCCGCTCGATCGGGGCACGGTGATCATGGTGACCGGGGGCAACGCCGATCCTGCCCTTTTCGCCAAAACTCTGGCTGGATAACGGGCGGGCTCGTTTGACATTGAAGCTGGTCTCTCGCAGGAACCGCGCAAGGACGATGGACGAGGGGGACGTTTCGTAATGCAGGCTCAAATGCTCGCGCCCGCAGCCGTGCTGGTGATGTGGACGCTGATCGTGCTGTTCTGGGTCGTTCCCACGCGGTTCGGCGCAATTGCCCAGGTGGAGGACAAGACCACCCTGCCCCGCAAGACCGGAGCGCGCGGTGCCGACCTCGAAGGTGTCCTTCCCGACAAGGCCAACTGGCCCGCGCACAACTATGCGCACCTGCATGAACAGCCCACGCTGTTCTACGCCGTTTCGATCATCCTCGCGATGATGGGGGCGTCCGGTTTCGATGTGCTGCTCGCCTGGCTTTACGTCGGGCTGAGGATCATCCACTCGCTATGGCAGATCCTCGTCAACAAGGTGTCGGTAAGGATCGTGTTCTTCTTCCTCAGCACGATCGCTCTGCTGTTGCTGGCGGTGCGCGCGATCCTGGCGACTGCGCTCGCCGATCCCAGCGTTCTGCAATAGTTCGATTCTAACGGGAGTCCCTGATGGACGGCATCGATATTCTTCAACCTACCGTCGCGCTGATGGCGTGGACCATGATCGTATGGGCCTGGATGTACGCCTCGCGAATACCTGCGATGCAGAAGGCTCATATCCAACCCGATGATGCACAGGTCGTCGGGTTACTGGACGAGAAGCTTCCGAACAGGGTTCAGTGGAAAGCTCACAATTACAATCACCTGCACGAACAACCTACGGTCTTTTATGCAGTCGCGATCACTCTTGCTCTGCTTGGCCAGGGCGACGGGATGAACGCGTTCCTAGCGTGGATCTATTTCGGATTGCGGGTGATCCACTCGATCGTGCAGGCCACCGCGAACAAGGTCATGGTGCGCTTCGTGCTGTTCCTGGTATCGAGCCTCGTCCTGATCGCGTTGATATTCCACGCCGCGATCGTGGTGTTCGACATCCATATGTAACCCGCCGCAGGCGGCGGGATGTTCTACTCCGCCGCCTCGGCCGCTTCTTCGCGCGCTTCCTCGAGCGTTGCCAGGAACCGCTCGCCATCGAGCGCCGCCATGCACCCCATCCCGGCGGCAGTCACCGCCTGGCGATAGACGTGATCCGTGACATCACCGGCGGCGAACACGCCGGGCAGCGCGGTCTTGGGCGTGCCGGGTTCGACCAGTAGGTAGCCCCCGTCATCCATCGGCAGCTTGCCCTTGAACAGTTCGGTCGCAGGAACATGACCGATCGCGACGAAAGCCCCATCGGTCTGGATGGTGGAGGCCTCGCCCGTCTGCGTGTCCTTGAGCACGAGATGGTCGAGTGACCCGTTCTCGCCAGCCTCGAAACTCTCGACCGTCTTGTTCC
>JBFHIF010000331.1:0-2404 GCA_041596595.1 Erythrobacter sp.
ACAGGCATCGCTGGTCGCACCGCTGGTAAGCACGTCGTCGACCAGAACCACCTCACGGCCGCTTATCCGCGCAGCACGCGAACCCCGAACCGTAATCGCCCCGGCCAGCGCCTTTTCGCGCTCCGCCCGGCCCAGTCCGCCAAGGCTCGGTGTCCGTCGGCGGCGCACGAGGGCATCGACCACGAGCTTGCCCAACCCGGCCTTCTCGAGCTCGCGCGCGAGCAAGGCCGCCTGGTTGAAGCCCCGGCCAAGGATCCGCCAGCGATGCAGCGGAACGGGGACCACGAGAACGTCTTTGCTTGCCAGATCGGAAAGGCGCGACGCCATCAGGCGGCCCAACAAAGGTGCGAGCGAGACCTTGCGCCCATGCTTGAAGGCAAGGATCAGCTTTCGCGAAGTGTCGTTGTAGAGGGTCGCGGCATGAATACCGGCATGGCGCGGTGGCTGTGCGATGCAGCCGGCGCATTGCTCGGCCTCGTTCGCCGCGCCATCGCCCAGTGGATAATGGCAGCTGGCGCAGGCCGGAGTGCCGGGCATCTCGATCCCGCTCCAGCATCCCGGGCACAGTCCGACCTGGTCGGCGATCGCATCACCGCATAGCGGGCAGCGCGGCGGATAGACGATGTCGACCACGGGCCTCAAACCTTCAGAGATTTCGTTGCGCCATTTCATTGCCACGCCCCGGCTCCTCTTGCGCTCGCGTCACCGGCGCGGCAGGGAACAGCGCGATGGACCGCGCCCCTCCGCAGATTTTTGATCGACGCCGCGCTCAGGCCAAATGGGCGCGGGCGCAGCGCCGACAGGCCGACGAAGGTGCAAGTTATCTCGTCGATGCGCTCGCCGATGACATTGCCGAGCGGCTCGATTTCATGAGGCTGGAGCCCGCCAGCGCGCTGCTGATCGGCGCGGCGGACACTCCGCTTGCGGAGAGCTTGCGTGCGGCGGGAACCGATATCCACGCAGCCGCGCTGGGGTCGCTCGACGAAGAACAGCCGCTGCCCGGCGGACCTTACGATCTCGTGGCGCACCTGCTCGGACTCGGCGAGGTCAACGACCTGCCCGGCGCGCTGCTCCATGCTCGCCAGGCCCTCAATGAAGGCGGGCTGTTCATCGCCGCCTTTCCGGGTGCCGGGAGCCTCCCCGTCTTGCGGACAATGGCGCTCGCCGCCGATGGCGAAAGGCCCGCTGCGCGGCTGCATCCGCAAATCGACAACCGCGCTGGCACTGCGCTGCTCCAGCGGGCCGGCTTCGCGCGGCAGGTGGTCGACAGCTATCCGCTCCAGGTCCGGTTCTCGCAGCCCGAGCGGCTCGTGTCGGATCTCCGCGATCATGGCCTGACCAGTTCGCTCGTCAGCCGCGCCCCGCCACTCACCCGGTCGGCGTGGGATCGCGCGCGCGCCGCTTTCGACGCTTTGCGCGAGGACGACGGCAAGGTCACCGAGCGGTTCGAAATCCTCGTTCTCACCGGTTGGCGCTAGTCCTTCTGCGAGGCTGACGCCAGCGCGGCCTGGGCCGCGGCCAACCGTGCGATCGGGACGCGGTAGGGCGAGGCGCTGACGTAATCGAGGCCCACCTTTTCGCAGAAGGCGATGCTCGCCGGGTCGCCGCCATGTTCGCCGCAAATCCCGAGCTTGATATCGGGCCGGGCCGCCCTGCCCCGTTCAGCCGCGAGTTCGACCAGCTGGCCCACGCCATCGATATCGAGGCTGACGAAAGGATCGCGGGGGAAGATCCCCTTGTCGACATAGGGCGCGAGGAACCGCGTCGAATCATCGCGGCTGAGGCCCAGCGTCGTCTGCGTCAGGTCGTTCGTCCCGAAACTGAAAAACGCGCCTTCCTGCGCAATTTCGCCTGCCATGAGGGCAGCGCGCGGCAATTCAATCATCGTGCCGACGAGGTATTCGACCCGCACGCCCTGTTCCTCGAACACGGTCTCGGCCACACGGTCGACCAGAGCGCGCAGCAATTCCAGCTCGCGCCGGGTCGCGACCAGCGGGATCATGATCTCGGGCAGCGGTGCTTCGCCGCTTTCGGTCTGCACCGCGCACACCGCTTCGAAAATCGCGCGCGCCTGCATCTCGTAGATTTCCGGATAGGTGATCCCGAGCCTGCAGCCGCGATGCCCGAGCATCGGGTTGAACTCGTGCAGCTCGCCTGCGCGACGCTTGAGATGGTCGATACCAAGCCCGGTTGCCACCGAAAGCTCGGCGAAATCTTCTTCAGCATGCGGCAGGAATTCGTGCAGCGGCGGGTCGAGCAGACGGATCGTGCACGGCAGGCCCGCCATCACCTCGAAGATCGCGATAAAGTCGGCGCGCTGTTCGGGCAGCAGTTTTTCGAGCGCAGCGCGGCGGGCCGCCTCGTTGTCCGCGAGGATCATCTCGCGCACCGCGCTGATACGGCC
>JBFHIF010000332.1:0-2373 GCA_041596595.1 Erythrobacter sp.
CATGCCGAAGGCAGCGGGCTCGACATCCGTTACATGGCCGGGGAAGTCGCTGGCCTCGATATCGGTCGTTTCGATCTTGTCACCTGTCTCGAAGTGATCGAACACGTTGCCGACAAATCCGCCTTCCTTGCCGACGTGGTTGAACGTCTGGCTCCGGGCGGATTGCTGATCCTGTCGACTCCCAACCGGACAGCGGCCTCGCGTCTCTTGCTGGTCGGCGCGGCCGAGGCCGTCGGATATGTTCCCAAGGGCACTCACAATTGGGACGATTTCGTCACGCCCGAAGAATTGGGCCAGATGCTCGAAGACAGAGGGCTCGAGGTCATAGCGCGCCGCGGCATTGCCTTCAGCCCCGCGAAGGGCCTGCACCTGTCGGACAACGAAGCGCTCAACTACATCCTTGCCGCAAGACGGCGCGGCTAGTCGTTGGCAGCCTGTTTCAGCGCGACGAACTCGCTGACATTGTCGACGAAGAACCCGTCCGCGCCTGTCGCGATCGCGCCGGACCAAAGCCTGCGATAGTTCCCTTCGGCAGAGACGTCCTTTCCGCTCTGAAGCGCGGCCGGAAGAAACCCGTTCTCCTTGCGCAAGGTCCAGACGTGGACCTTGAGTCCGGCTGCGTGGGCGTTGGCGACGAGGCCGGTGGGGCTGCCATCGTCATTGAGAACATGCCCCAGCCACGGCCCGATTGCATCGGCATAGGCCGCAATTTCGATCAGACCGCTCGGCGAAATCATCTCGTTATAGCGCATCGAGGGTTCATCCGCGGGGCCGCCGCTGTCACGGATCAATTGCACCAGTTTGAAGTCGCTACGCTTGGCAAGTCGCTGTAGCACGCCGACCTCGAAGCTCTGGATGAATACAGGGTCCTGTGCGCTCAAGCCCAGATCGCGCAAGTCGCGAAGAAGCAGGTCGACCATGTCGATCCCTGCTTCCTCGAGAAAAAAGGTGGGGTTCTTAATCTCGGGATAGAGCCCGATTCGCCTCCCGGTCTCCGCCTCCTTGACGCGAAGCAGCTGGACGATCTCCGCCAGCGTCGGCACCTGGTAGAGCCCGTTATAGCGCGCATTGCCGGGGCGAATCGAAGGCACGCGCTCGCGCGCCCGCAAGGTTTGCAGTTCGGCAAGAGTGAAATCCTCCGCGAACCATCCTGCGACCCGCTGGCCATCGATGATCTTGTCGCGCCGCAGGTGCTCGAACTCCTCGCGCGTGGCGACGTCGGTGGTCCCCGACAATTCGTTCTCGTGGCGCGCAACCAGGACGAGATCCTTTGTCACGACGAGATCGGGTTCGATGTAATCGGCTCCCTGCTCGATCGCGCGCTCATAGGCCGCGAGCGTGTGTTCGGGCCGCTCGCCGCTCGCCCCGCGATGCGCGATCACCAGCGGATCGCTCCCCGCCCAGCCGGGCGACGGGATCGCGAGTGCGAAACAGGCGATCAGGAGAGTGAGGAAAGCGCTGCGGACCATTCGTCCTCCTTGAAACCGATGAGCGTCCCGCCTGGGTGAACCGCAACTGGTCGCTTGATCATGGAGGGGTGCTGAACAAGCAACCCTGCCGCCTTGGCTTCGTCCGCAGCGTCCGCCTTTTCCGACTCGGACAACTTGCGAAAAGTCGTCCCCCGCCGATTGAGGACCGTGTCGATCCCTTTCGCCGAAATCCATTCCTGCAGGTTGGCGGGGTCGACCCCTTCTTTCTTGAAATCGTGAAAGACGTATTCGAGTTCGCGCGACTCGAGCCACTTTCGTGCCTTTTTCACCGTGTCGCAGTTCGGGATCCCGTAAATGTGGATCGGCATACTCCTTCTCCCTTCAATCGTGGATCTTGAGATGCGCATCGGCGATCGCGACCGCGAGCGCGTCGGCTGCGTCGGGTCCGGCCACCTGTGCACCGGGAAGCAAGATCGACAGCATGGCCTGGACCTGGCGTTTTTCCGCGCCCCCGCTGCCGACCACCGCTTTCTTGACCAGTCTCGCGGCGTGCTCGTTGACCAGAAGGCCGGTGGCCCCGCAGGCCGCCAGCACGCTGCCGCGCGCCTGCGCCAGCTTGAGAGTGGATTGCGGGTTCTTGTTGATGAACACTTCCTCGCATGCCGCGCGCTCGGGATCATGCTGGGCGATCACCGCGCCGATCACGCGGTAAAGTTGGGCAAGTCGCTCAGCCATCGGTGCGCGCGCCGAAGTCTTGATCTCGCCGTTTGCGATATGGGCGATCCGGCTTCCCTCGGAGCGGATCACGCCCCAACCGGTGCACGACAAAGAGGGATCGATTCCAAGAATAATCATCCGCGCGCTCCCGTCCCTGCCGGCTCAAAGACCGATGCGAATCCCGAGGCGCCAGATCAATGCAATCAGTAATGCCCCACCCAACACG
>JBFHIF010000333.1:0-2365 GCA_041596595.1 Erythrobacter sp.
GATCAGCCGAAGGCGGTTCGGCATGCTGGCAGGTGTTACGGCTGTCGCAGCCTGCGCTCCCTATGACGTGACGGGCGGCCCGCTGGTCGACGGAAATGGCACCTTGCCGATTGGCACGAGCTATCCTTCTTTCAAGACAGCCGACGGGACGATGGACGCCGCTTTCGTCGCGCCCTTGCATGGAAAGCACCCCGCCGTGATCCTGTGGCCCGACATCGCATCCTTGCGCGATGCCAAGGTCGCGATGGCGCAGAGGCTGGCGCGCGAAGGATATGCGGTCCTGGTGATGAACCCCTATTACCGCGACGTACCCAAAAACCAGTTCGCCGATTTCGCGGCGTTCATCGAGGCGGGGGGCTTTCAGAAGGTGCGACCGTGGCGTGAAAAGCTGACTGCCGATGCGATCGGGCGCGATGCAAAGGCTGCGGTGACCTGGCTCGATGCGCAGTCGGAGGTCGATACCGCGCGCGGGATCGGCACGCAGGGCTATTGCATGGGCGGGCCTTTCACGATCTGGAGCGCGGCCGCGGTGCCCGGGAGGATCAGGGCAGCGGCGAGCTTTCACGGCGGCGGCCTGGTTCGCAAGGATGATCCCAACAGCCCGCACGAAATGCTCGACCAGGTAAACGCGTCGCTCCTGATCGCGGTCGCTCAGGACGACGACGCCAAGAGCCCGGAGGCAAAAACCCTCTTTGCCGAAGCGGCAAGGCAGGCCGGGGTGTCGGCCAAGGTCGAAGTCTATTCCGGCGATCACGGCTGGACCGTTCCCGACAGCCCGGCATATGACCAGGAAGCTGCCGAGCGCGCCTATGCGGATCTCCTGGCCCTATATGCCGAGGCACTATAGCCCACAGCTGTCGGTATAAAGACTGAGCCCGGATCTGGCCAAGCCGGACCACTTAGGAGTGGTCGAAATCAGATTTCCGCGCCGACGCCGGATTCAGGCGCGCTCACGCCCCGCGCAATGCGTTCCTTGTTGCGCTCGTTGCTGCGACCGAACCGGTCGAACCGCCGGTAACGGGTCATCCATTTGTCGAGGAACAGGCCCAGCGGGCGCGGTGTAATGCCGAGATCCGACAGGGTCCGGTGATCGCCCGACACGACGTTGTCTGATTTCAGCAGGTGCCACTGGTCGCGGCTCATGGGCGTACCGGGCAAACTGGCAAACAGGCTGGATGCACCATCGGGCATGGGGAGGAAGCGCCTTCGCCGCCCCTGGGCCTCGGCAATGCGCTGGTTCAGTTCCAGCATCGTCAGCACTTCGGGCCCGCCAAGCTCGTAGATGTGCCCGCCATGCCGACCCGGATCCTCGAGCGCGCTCGCGATGGCCTCGGCGACATCATCGACAAAGACAGGCTGGATCTTCGCGTTTGGACCGAAAACCGGAAGGACCGGAAGCTTCTCGATGAGGTCGGCGAACATATTGATGAACGCATCGTCCTTGCCGAACACGATCGAGGGACGCAGGATCGTTGCATTCGGCAAAGCGGCTAGGACCGCCTTCTCGCCTTTGGCTTTTGCACGGGCATAATTGGTCGGCGAGGTATCGTCCGCTCCGATCGCGCTGACGTGGACGAGCCCGGAAAGCCCGCCTTCTTCCGCCAGCCGAGCAATCGTGCCCGGTGCCTCTCCCATCAATTCGCCCAGATCCCCGCCGAATGCCCCGACGAGATTGACAGCGAAATGCGAGCCATGAAGCGCGGCCGCAACGCTGTCTTCTCGGGTGATGTCGCAGCGCGCGAACTGGATCTGTCCCAGATTTGCAAGCGGCTGGAGGGAGAAGGCGCGCTCCGGATGGCGGCTTGCGATCCTGAGGCGAGCGCCGCGCTCAAGCAGGCTCTGTGCAACGTAATGACCGATATAGCCCGCACCGCCGAAAACGGTAACAAGCCGGTCTGCGAGGGGAGAAATGGTGGTCATTTTCGCTTCAATGTCTCGAATGGCGTGAATGTGTGTGGTCAGGCAATGGTCCAATGCGCCCTCGCGGGCAAGCGTTCCATGTGTCCGGCATACACAAATCGTTGACAATGCGCCGCCCGGATCGCTATTGGCCCGCCCCTACCCGCAGCCCGGCTTACGATGACCGCGCTGCTCCGGTGCCCAGATGGCGGAATTGGTAGACGCACCAGCTTCAGGTGCTGGCGCTCGCAAGGGCGTGGAGGTTCGAGTCCTCTTCTGGGCACCATTTACCTGATCGCAGATGACCGTATTCGGTTGCTAAACTCCTAAAAAAGCGGTAAATTTCCTGATCGATTGATCGGTGGCGTTCGTCGTTGTTCGCCTAAATTTGGGGGCCTCTGGGGGCCCAATTGGGGGCCCAATTGGGGGCCCCGGGCCCCCACTTCGATCTTCGAGCGGTTGGAAC
>JBFHIF010000334.1:0-2361 GCA_041596595.1 Erythrobacter sp.
ATCAGCACACGCTGCCGCTTGGCATCCAGCACATCGGTCGAGGCAGCATGAGCGCTCATCGCTCGGCCTCGCGATCGGCGCCGTGCGCGCGGTAAAGAAAGAAATAGGACAGCCAGAATACGAGGAATGAGCCGCCGACGACGAACCGGCCCTGCGTGTTTTCGATAAGTTGGCGGGGGAAGGCCTCGAGCAAGGCCGCAATGACCATCATCAGCACCACTCCGACCATCACCACCGCCGCGCGCCGACCACTTTGCGATGCCGCCTCGAGGATGGTTCTTGTGCCTGGAAACGCCATAGAGCGACCGATATGGAGGCCTGCCGCCCCCGCGAGCAGAATGCCGAAAATCTCCGTGGTGCCGTGGACGCTGAGCCACGCGGCGAAGTCCCAACCCAGACCGGCGCTGGCGAACAGCCAGATCATCGCGCCCAGCATCGCCATGTTATGGATCAGCAGCAAAAGTGAAGGGATGCCGAAGGCAAAGCCGAGCGCAAAGGCAAGAATGCACACGCCTGCGTTGTTGCTGAACAGAAATGCGGCGAATACCGACAGACCGCCGGTTTCGTTTTCAGCCTTGATGGTTTCGCGCAGGACCTCGCGACTAGCGCCAGGCACGCGACCGCCCGACATCCCGGTCGGAACCAGGCGGTAATACCAGTCGGTGTCCTGAGCGACCAAAAGCCACCCGACCAGCGCGCCGGAAACCATCACGAACAGCGCGATACACACATCGAGCCAGATCTCGCGCACCGCCCGGCTCCACCCGCCAAGCAGGAATTCACGCATCCACCCGATCAGGCCCTTGCGAGGGCCATAGACCTGAAACCACGCGCGCTGGACGAGGCTTTCGAGATAGCGCAGCGTCGCCGCATCGAGCGAAGTCTCGCGCGCCACCGCGAGGCTCGACGCGGCAGTGCGGTAGAGCACGGGCAAAGCCAGCAGGTCATCATCGTCTATCCTGCGCAAGCCCCCGCGCTCCATCCGCGCGACAATCGCCTCGAGCCGCCGCCATTCGCTCTCGCGCTCGAGGCGAAAGCGATCCGAACGCAAGGTCGCGCTCTCGATGTCGACCGGAGCCCAGACCTGCCCCCGGCCGAACCACGATGAAATAGCGGGCGCCTTCATCCGATCGCCTCGCTGTTCTTTATCGCGAGATAGCGATCGATCAGCCGATATCCGATCTGGTCCCAGTGCGCCTCGACGACGTCGACGCCCATCCGTCGAAGGCGCTGGAGGACGATGTTGCGCTGCATCGCGAGGCTGTCGGCAGTAACGCTGCGAGCGAGGGTGGCGATGTCGCCCGGTGGTTCATCGATCAGCTGTTCGAGCTCGATCTCGGTGAGGGTCACGAACAGGACGAGGTGCTTCTCGATCAGTCGGCCGACGCTTTCCACCATGAGTTCGGCGGCGGTCGGATCGGTGAAATCCGAAAACAGCACGATCAGTGACCGGCGCTTGAGCCGTGCGGTGAGCGTTGCCAGAGCTAGGGTGAAGTTGGATTCGGTCGCCTCGTAATCGAGACCCGCTGCCGCGCTTTGCAAGCGGTGAAAGGCGCGGGCATCGGTGATGAACGGGGTCATCACCTGGGGTCTTTGCGCAAAGCCAAAGAGCGAAACCTTGTCGCCGCCCTTGAGAGCGACATAAGCGCACATAAGCGCGGCAGAAACCGCCCGATCGATGCGTGGCAGTCCGTGAACCGGTTCGCACATCGCCTGCCCGCAATCGAAGGCGAAGACGATCTGGTTGTTACGCTCGCTCTCGTTTTCGCGCGCATAAAGATGGTTGTGGCGCGCGCTCGCCTTCCAGTCGATGCGACGCCGGTCCATTCCCGGTTCGTATTCCGAAAGCGCTTCGAACTGCGTGCCTTCGCCGCGAATCCGGCGAGCGATCAGGCCGTTTTGCGAATCGCGCAGGAAGGCTTGGAGTTGCGGGCTGCGAACCGGGGACAGATCGGGCCAGATGCGGATCTCCTCGGCGATCCGGCGCGATTGCTGTCTTGCCCCAAGCCCGAGCGGGCCGGTCCAACGCAGCCAGGCGCGGTCTATCCGGGCAGTCCCGCGCCGTTCGGGTTTGAGATCGAAAGCGCCGCTGCTGTCTCCCCCATGCGGTGCGGGAACCAATGCGATCGCGGCGCGTCCGGCATGGCCCAGGCGCGGATCGAACTCGAACGCCGCTTCCGACCGGGCAACGTGCCGGTTGGCAAAGCGTGCGAATATCTCGATCGCGGTGTCCTGCCCCACCTCGATGTTGCCGGGGATTTCGACAGTCCATTCGACCATTGGCCCGGCGAGCAGCGCGTCGGCGATAATCACGAGCATCAGCACGATCGCGGCTGCCGGGGCGGCGACCCAGAGCTGCGG
>JBFHIF010000335.1:0-2359 GCA_041596595.1 Erythrobacter sp.
CTTGCGGCGTTTGCCCAAGGGCGAGGCGAAGATGATGGAAGTGCGAATGACGTCGCAACGCGGGGTCAATCGCGAAGACGCGCTCGAACTGGTCGAGGACGCGCGCGAGATCGCTGCCGGATATCCCGATGACCCGGGCGTGCTCACGGCGCTTGCCGAAGCCGAATACGATGCCGGGAACGACGAGGCCGCGATCGCCGCCGCCGACCGTGCCCTCGCTCTCGATCCGTCGCGGCCCAACGCCTATGTGCAAAAGGGGTTGGCGCTGTTCCGCATCGCCGCCGAGGCGGAAGACGATGACAAGGCGGCGGCCTATGAGAAGGCGATAGCGCCCTTCAGCGCGCTCAACGCGCGCGAAAACGACCATCCCCAGCCGCTGATCCATTATTACCGCAGCTTTGCCGAGCGCGGGATCGCGCCGCCCGACCAGGCCAGGGCCGCGCTCGAACGCGCGGCGCTGCTCGCCCCGTTCGACCAGCGCCTGTGGCTCGAAGTCGCGGTGCTGCAGGCGAGCGAGGGCAAGATTGCGCTCGCCATTGCGAGCCTCAAGCCGATTGCAGCCAACCCCCACGGGGGAAACGCCGCCGAGATCGCAGCCAATCTGATCGAAAGGCTTGCGACCCTGCCCGAGGGCGAGAAAGTGCAAATCAGGGGACACCTGGACGCGGCCAGCTAAGCGCGCCCGCCCTCACGCGCAAAAGGTCGGGCTTTTCGCGTCAGCGATCCGATCGAAGGAGAGGGAAAGGCTGGAAAAGAGCAGTGGGATGCCCCCTTCCAGCCATCTTGATGTCAGGCCGCGACGGGCGTGTTGGGCGCGGCTGCGCGGACGCCTTCGTCGACATGCGGCTCGAACTCCGCGAAATTGTCGATGAACAGCTTCACCAGCTTGCGCGCGGTCGCGTCGTATTCGTCCTTGTCCGTCCACGTGCTGCGCGGATCGAGGATGGTCTGGTCGATCCCCTGCGCGGCGAGCGCGGGAACGTGCACCGGCACGTCGAACCCGAAATTGGGGTCCTTGCGGTATTCCACGTCATCCAGATCGCCATCGAGCGCAGCGTTGAGCAGAGCGCGGGTTGCCTTGATCGGCATCCGGTTGCCCACGCCATACTTGCCACCGGTCCAGCCGGTGTTGAGCAGCCAGCACTGCACGCCGCCCTTGGCGATCCGCTCCTTCAGCAGGTTGCCGTAGACGCTCGGATGGCGCGGCATGAACGGCGCGCCGAAACAGGTGCTGAAGGTGGCTTCGGGCTCGGTCACGCCGATTTCGGTACCCGCGACCTTGGCGGTGTAACCCGAAAGGAAGTGATACATCGCCTGATCGGGAGTGAGACGCGCGATCGGAGGCAGCACGCCGAACGCATCCGCGGTCAGCATCACGACATTGCTCGGGACGGGTCCGAGATTGTCTTCGCTGGTGTTGGGGATGAAGTCGATCGGATAGGCACCGCGGGTGTTTTCGGCGAGCGAATTGTCGTCGAAATCGAGTTCGCGGGTGTTTTCGTCCATCACCACGTTTTCGAGCACCGTTCCGAACCGGCGGGTGGTGGCGTAGATCTCGGGCTCCGCCTCTTCGGACAGGCGGATCATCTTGGCGTAGCAACCGCCTTCGAAATTGAACACGGCGGTATCCGACCAGCCGTGCTCGTCATCGCCGATCAGCGTGCGCGAAGCGTCGGCCGAAAGCGTCGTCTTGCCGGTTCCCGACAGGCCGAAAAACACCGCGGTCTTGTTGTCCTGACCGATATTGGCCGAGCAATGCATCGGCATCACGCCCTTGGTCGGGAGCAGATAGTTGAGGATGCCGAACACGCTCTTCTTCATCTCGCCGGCATATTTGGTGCCGCCGATCAGGATCAGCTTTTCGGACAGGTTGACCGCAATCACGGTCTCGCTGCGGGTGCCGTGACGTTCGGGATCGGCGCGGAAACTGGGAAGGTCGATGATCGTGTATTCGGGCGCGAAATCGGCCAGTTCGTCCGCGCTCGGCCGCACCAGGAGCGTGCGGATGAACAGGTTGTGCCAGGCCAGTTCGTTGATCACGCGCACATTGACGCGGTGTTCGGGCTGCGAGCCGCCGAACAGGTCGGCGACATAGAGCGTGCCCTTGTCTTTCAGAGCGGCGAGGAAATCGGCCTTGAGAGCGGCGAAATGTTCAGGGGTCATCCCCTTGTTGACCTTGCCCCACCAAACGGTGTCCTCGGTCTCGTCATCGCGCACGATGAACTTGTCCTTGGCGCTGCGACCAGTATGCGCGCCGGTCTTCACGACCAGCGCACCATGCGCGGAAAGCGCGCCTTCACCTGCGCACAGCGAGGCCTCGACCAGTTCGGCCGTGTTCAGATTGGCGTTAATATGCGCC
>JBFHIF010000336.1:0-2358 GCA_041596595.1 Erythrobacter sp.
AGCCACATGATGAGCCATTACGAGATGTTCAAACACCTCACGGCGGGCGACGAGGAAAGCGCACAGACGACCAAGGATTTCTACGACGAATATCGTGCGGTCTGCGACATGACCGCCGAATTCTACCTCCAGACGGTGGAGGAGGTGTTCCAGAAACACTCGCTCCCCAAGGGCACGTTCGAGCACAAGGGCGAGATCGTCGACCTCACCAAGATCACCGAGACCGCGCTGCTCGCGATCGAAGGCGAGCGCGACGATATCTCAGGCCTCGGCCAGACCAAGGCGGCGCTCAAGCTGGCAACCGGGCTGAGCGACGACAAGAAGCGCTATTACATGGCCGAAGGCGCAGGCCATTACGGCATCTTCAACGGCAGCCGCTGGCGCAACCAGGTCGCCCCGGTGGTCGAGCAATTCGTCGCCGCCCACAGGTAATGCCTGACGAGCGCGCGATTTTTCGTCGCGGGCTAACGAATCTGTATTTCTCTGGGGCTTTGCAGGTGGTAATCGCGCTGCGTTGACTGGCAGGACGCGAGTGTGCGGTCGCGGGTCAATGAGTGTTTTCCATCATGTTCTTCGATCGCGTAAAGCCGCTCGACGCCATTCTGGCCGCGGCGCACAAGAAGTCGCTCAAACGTACGATGGGCGGTTTGCAACTGATGCTGTTCGGCATCGGCTGCATCATCGGCACCGGCATTTTCGTACTCACCGCAGCCGGTGCGCAAAAGGCCGGTCCCGGCCTCATGCTCGCCTTCGCCATTGCCGGACTGATCTGTATCGTCGCCGCGCTGTGCTACGCCGAGATCGCGTCGACCATACCCGTATCCGGGTCAGCCTATACCTACACCTATGCGACAATGGGCGAGTTCCTCGCGTGGACGGTCGGCTGGGCGCTGGTGCTCGAATATGCGATCGCGGCCAGTGCGGTTTCGGTCGGATGGTCGGGCTATTTCGTCGGCACCATTCTCAACGAAACGCTCGGCATCTATCTGCCAGCCTGGCTATCGGGCGGACCGCTTGCGCTTGGCGGGGTCGAAGGCGGGCTGATCAATCTTCCTGCGCTCGTCATCGCCTTGCTGGTCACGGGCCTGCTCATGATCGGAACCAGCGAAAGCGCCAAGGTCAACGCGGTGCTGGTCGCGATCAAGGTCGCAGCGCTCACCGTGTTCATCGCGCTTACGCTACCCGAGGTCGAGGCGGAGCGTTTCAACCCCTTCCTCCCCGCGGGCGTGTTCGGCGGTTTCGGCACCGGGCTTGGCGCGGTCGGAGCGGCTGCGACGATCTTCTTCGCCTATGTCGGGTTCGACGCGGTCTCGACCGCAGCGGAAGAAACCAAGAACCCACAGCGTAACGTGCCAATCGGCCTCGTGGGATCGCTGCTGTTCTGCACCTTGTTCTACATCGCGGTTGCCGCCGGGGCGATCGGCACGATCGGGGGACAGCCGATCATGGGGCCAGAGGGCATTCCGTTCCCTGCGGGCTCTGAGGAACTGGCGCGGCAATGCGCCACGGCGCAACATGCTGCGGCGCTGGTCTGCTCGGACGAAGCGCTGGCGCATGTCCTGCGCCAGATCGGCTGGTCGGGTGTCGGCAATTTCCTCGGCTATGCCGCCTTCATCGCCCTGCCTTCGGTGATCCTGGTCCTGCTTTTCGCGCAGACCCGCATCTTCTTCGTGATGAGCCGCGACGGCTTGCTTCCCGAAGTGCTCAGCCGCATTCACCCGCGCTGGCACACGCCCCACGTGGTGACGATGATCACCGGCGCCGCTGTCGCGGTGGCGGCGGCCTTCTTCCCGGTCGGGCAGCTTGCCGACATCGCCAATGCAGGCACGCTCTATGCCTTCGCGATGGTCGCCGTGGCGGTGCTGGTGCTTCGTCGCAAGCGCCCCGATGTGCATCGTCCCTTCAGGGTGCAGGGCGTGTGGCTTGTAGCCCCTGCTGCGATTGCCGGGTGTGTCTTCCTGTTCCTCAATCTGCCGACCGAGGCGATGCTGGTCCTGCCGGTTTGGACGGTGATCGGTATCGCGCTCTATTTCGCCTATGGGCGGCAACGCAGCCATCTTGGCAAGGGGATCGTGGAGGTGGTCGACACCATCGAGGACGAAGGCACGCTGGTTCCGATTGACCCGCCCCCGGCCTGACGCCGGGCGATAGCGCAAAAGAAAAGGCGGCGCGGGGATTGGCTTCCCGTGCCGCTTCTTTTTGCAGCAACTGGACCGACCGATCTGTCTAGCGTTCGGTGCGGCGGCTGCGAAAGAAGACACGCCGGATGATCCGGCGAGCAAGCAGGATGAGGCCGATCGTCAGCGCCAGGAGCGCCAGAGCGACCGCTCCCGCGACCATGGGATATTCGTAAGCGAG
>JBFHIF010000337.1:0-2356 GCA_041596595.1 Erythrobacter sp.
ACTGATCGTGCCGAACCCGGGAGCCTTGAAGCGATCGCCGTTGCGGCACGCTCTATGCGGCGGCTCCCTCGCGCTTGTGCTCGTTTCCCCCATGGCGACTTTCGCTCAGGATACTGGTGACGACAGCGCCTATCTTCCGCAGACGGAACCAGTTGAAGACACCTCCAAGGTCTATTTTCCCGACGCGATCACGCCCGAAAGCGTGGCCGAGGCACGCGCGCGCGCTGCCGAGCAGGACCAGTTGGCGAAGCGCGAACCCAAGTCCAAGACACGCGAAGCAATGTCGCAAGTTTCGACTGGTGCCAGCCGCGGCGGGGTCGATCAGCTGTCGGACGGATCCTCGGACCGGGTGCTGGCGCAGCTCTCCGATGCCGAGAGGCAGGTTCTGCTCGAAGCGATCGAAGGGACCGACATCTGTGATGATCCACCACCAGTCGAGGCCATCCGCGAACTGTGCCGCAACCGGATCGAAACACGGTCTGACGAATTTGCCACGCGAGCGGCGCGGACCCTTTCGGCGGAGGAACGGCTGCTGGGCGAAAGCCTTGAAGACACCACCGCGCCAGGGCTCGACCGGGTGATTGAACGGCTTGCGCGCAATGTAGGCAAGGCCGACAATCCCGAAAACCAGGCCATCGCCTCGGTTGCCCTTGCGGACAATACGCTTGCTCCGGATGGGGGCGAAGATGGGTCGGCCAGACCCGAAAGCGAACTTTCCCCTGAAACCCAATCGCTGATCAACGCTCTGATCCAGCAACTCACCAATCCCGGTGGCGGGTGATGAGCGGGGCCGCCGTCTTTGCCGCCCTGTTGATCGCAACGACAGGACCTTCGATGACCGACGAAGCACGAACCCTGGCTCTCGAAGTCGTGGAAGCCGACACGCATGTCAAAGTGCTATTGCTGGCACAATCGCGGCACCGGCAGGAGGTCAGCTACGAGATCGAATTGACCGGCGATTCGACCACTCGGCACAAGGGACGCACGACTGTCGATCCCGGCGGACAGCGCGTCCTCTCGACCATCCGGATGTCCACGAGCGGGGCATGGTGCGCCCGTGTGACCGTGCAGGAAGACGACGGCGCGCCTTACGAACTTTCCCGCGGAAGCAGCTGCAACTGACCTAAAGTCCGCCGCGCGTTCAGCGGGGGATCTGCTCGATCGCGATAGGGCCTGTCTCGCGCTGTGAAGAGGCGATCTGGTCGATCTGCACCTTGTGTGCTGCCTCTGGCAGATGGCGGGTCGAACCGATATTGAACTCGTCATATACCGGATCGTAGGAGACGGGTATGCCCGCCGCATTCAGCCGGGCTATCGAGAGATAGGTATTCCCGGCCGCCGCCCCGGCTATCCGCTCGAGTTCCGCCGGATCGAACCGGTCGCTCAAGAGATCGACGATCGATCCCAACCGGATGAGTATCGTCTGGCCGTCCTGCCGAAATTCGAACTTGCCGGCAACGCGGCCATCGACCCGCGCGACCAGCTGGCTCTTCGCTTCCAACTGATCGATCGCGCCCTGGCCCTGCCCATACTGACGCGTAATCGGATTGCCCTTGAGCGCCGGACGGAACCCTTGCGAGGTTGATGACGAAACGGATTGAGCAAGGATTTCGCTTCCGGACGGGTTGAAGTGTGATGTGCTCGCGAGGCCGAAATGCTGTTGCCGCGCGCCATAATTAGCGGGCTCGTCTGTCGGTTCGAGAAGCCGGACTGGGGCCGATACTTCGCGCTCCACCAAGCCCGCGGCGGCAAGCGATGCGGGTGCACGCGCCTTGTCGACTGCGACCGGTGACTGCGCCCGGGCCGAAGCCATCGCGACCTGCGGCACGGGAGCAAGCGGCACGAGGGCGGCACGCTCGGGTTCGGCGCTCAGAACCTGGGCCCTAGCTGGAGCGCTAACCCACTTCGCCCCTGCAACTGGGTCCAGAGGACCCTCGGGCGTGTGAAGAGGGACGAAGGACGTAACCTCGACCGGGGCAATTGCGATCTGCGGCGCATTTCCAGCTCCGTGTTCCACAGCGAGCGCTGGGCTTGAACGTGCGGTGGCAAAAGCTGATGTCTCAACCGGTTGACCGGGGGCGCGGTTCGGCGGACGTGCGAATTCCCCTACCGTAAATGCGATATCGATCGTCGCAGGCTCGGCGATCGCGATATGATTTGTCATATCGAATGACAATGAAACTCCAGACGCCTTCGACGCGAGGTCTGAACGATCGGACATGATCGATGGGAGGCCAGCAGACAATGCTGTGATTGCGAGGTTCGGCGTCGGGGTCGGGTCTGACTGAACAAACGCCAGGTCGCGGACGCGGCTGGTCTGATGCGGCATCGTGACCAGGCTCAGCGAAGGCACAAA
>JBFHIF010000338.1:0-2352 GCA_041596595.1 Erythrobacter sp.
ATCACCGTCACCTTCGCCGACGGTGAGACCGCGAGCCTTGCCCCCGTCGCGGCCTGTGCGACGCGGTTCGAACTCTCGGGCGAGGGTGACCGCGCCGTGGCGGAAGGGACGCGCGTGGTGATCGGCATGGGCTTTCCGGGCTTTGCGATGAACGAGGAAATGCTAGCCGCCGCGGTGGCGCACGAACTTGCGCACAACCTGCTCGGGCACAAGGCGCGGCTCAACGCCGAGGGGCGATCGAAAGGCGCGATCCGCGAAACCGAGCGCGAAGCCGACCGGATGATGCCGTGGCTGCTCGCCAATGCCGGCTACGATCCGGCCGCAGCGGCGGTGTTCCTGCGCGATTTTCGGCCCGCGAGCGGCGGGCTGCTGTTCATTCCGGGAACACATGATCGCTGGAAACGCCGGGTCGAGTCGGTCGAAGATGAACTCCCCGCCATCGCGGCAGCCCTGTCGCGGCACGGCACGGCCGACTGGTCGAAGCGTTTCACCCGCCCGGAATCGGGGGCGAGCGCACGATGATCGCGCATAATCGCTGCGGTCCGGGATAAAATCGGCTACACCGGCGCTGTATGTCCGTGCTCCATATCCAGCCTGCCCCGTTTTTCGCGAGCAAGAACCGCGCGTTCTGGAATCTCCAGCTGGCCGGCTGGGGCGGTGCATTCCTGCTCCGCGCGCTCTCGGCGCTGGCGAACGGGCTGCCGCTCGACCTGCTCGCGGTAATCCTCGTCAACACCATTACCGGCTTCTCGATCACGCTGGTCCTGTCGGTGATCTATCGCCAGCTCATCAACCACAAGCCGATCGTCACTTGGGGCATGACCGCGATCGTATTGTTCGGCGCGGTGCTGATCCACGCCTCGATCGATGCCTGGGTGCAGGGGATCTATTACGCGGGAACGCGCGAGACGACCTTCGTGCAGCGGTTCATCGGGATCATCTACATCCCGCTAACGCTGCTGGGGGCATGGAGCGCGCTCTATTACGCGATCAACTATTTCCTCACGGTCGAGGAACAGGCCGACCGGCTCGAACGGCTCGAAGCGCAGGCGACCGCGGCGCAGCTCGCGATGCTGCGTTACCAGCTCAACCCGCATTTCCTGTTCAACACGCTCAATTCGATCAGCACGCTGGTCCTGCTCAAGCAGACCAAGGCGGCCAACGCGATGCTGACCCGGCTATCGGGGTTCCTGCGGCACACGCTGATCGCGGAGCCGGGCAGCCAGGTGACGCTCCAGCAGGAAGTCGAGACGCTCAAACTCTATCTCGATATCGAGCGGATGCGGTTCGAGGAGCGTTTGCGGACCCATTTCGCGATCGACGAGGACGCCACCAAGGCGTGCCTGCCTTCGATGCTGCTGCAACCGCTGGTCGAGAACGCGATCAAGTATGCCGTCACTCCGCAGGAGGAAGGCGCGCGGATCGAGATCGAGGCGCGGGTGGTCGGTGACCGGCTGCGTATCACGGTGGCCGATAGCGGTCCGGGAATCGAAGGGCCGCTGCAATATTCGATCATCGACCATGCCGGTGCGCAGGCAAGCGCGCGCCCGGTCTCGACCGGGGTCGGGCTTGCCAATATCCGCAACCGGCTGATGCAGGCCTATGGCGACCGCCAGCTGTTCGAAACCCGTTCCGAACCGGGCAAGGGGTTCACAGTGCTGATCGAGATCCCCTATGAGCCCGCGCAGGACGAATCCACCGAGCGATCCGGCACTCGACCGGGCCCGGCTGCGGAACAAACCGCCGACAATGTCGTCAAGATCAAACCCCAACGTGTCATTGGATCTTCAACATGACTATTCGCACCATCCTCGTCGACGACGAAAAACTCGCCATCCAGGGTCTCCAGCTGCGGCTCGAACCGTTCGAGGATGTCGAAGTGATCGACACCTGTTCGAACGGGCGCGAAGCGATCCGCAAGATCAAGACCGAAAAGCCCGACCTCGTGTTTCTCGATATCCAGATGCCCGGTTTTGACGGCTTCAGCGTGGTCAAGGGCGTGATGGAGATCGAGCCGCCGCTGTTCGTCTTCGTCACCGCCTACGAGGAGCACGCGATCCGCGCGTTCGAGGCGAACGCGGTCAATTACCTGATGAAGCCGGTCGACGAGGACAAGCTCGCCGACACGATCGAGCGTGTGCGCCAGCGCCTCGCCGAGAAGAAATCGGCCGAGGATGCCGAGCAATTGCTCGACGTGCTGGCCGAAGTCGCCCCCGAGCGCGCAGCCGATTTCGGCGATGGCGGCGATGCCGGGGCGGAACGGTTCGAAAAGCTGATCAACGTCAAGGATCGCGGGCAGATCTTCCGGGTCGAGGTCGATTCGATCGAGCATATCGAGGCCGCGGGCGATTA
>JBFHIF010000339.1:0-2348 GCA_041596595.1 Erythrobacter sp.
GCCGTGCTGCCTGAAGACCTTTTCCAGCTCGCGCTGGGTGGCTTCGATACCCGCGACCAGGCCCTTCATCTTATCATCCTCGCGCAAGCTGTCGGGGATCGCCTCGACCGCGCGGCTGAGATTGTCCCACACCGACAGGACATCGCGCGCGAAACCAGTGGCGGCATAATTGCGCGCATCCTGGATGTCCTTTTCGGCGCGGCGCCTGACATTTTGCGTGTCGGCTTTGGCGTAGAGAACGTCCTGTTTGGCTTCCTCGAGATCGCGCCGGAGCGCTTCGAGGGCTTCGTCGAGCGTGCCCTCGTCCTCGTCACCGGCTTCCTCGGGATGTTTCTCGTCGCTGAGAAATTCCTCGGGCACGCCCTTGAGTTCAGCTTTTACGTCGTCATTCGCCGCCTCGTCGCGCGGCTTGTCGTTGTCGATCATGTCTCGTGGTTTTCCATTCAAGCGATAAGCTTGCCCAGTGAACGGGCGGTCAGATCCACCATGGGGACGACTCGCGCGTAATTCAACCGCGTCGGGCCGATAACGCCGAGCACGCCGATCACTCCCCCCTCGCGATCGCGGTAGGGCGAAGCGATGACCGAAGACCCCGAAAGGCCGAACAGCCGGTTCTCGCTGCCGATGAAAATCCGCGTCGCATCGGCCTCGCGCGCGCTTTCGAGCAACTGGGCGACCGATTGCTTGTCCTCGAGATCTTCGAGCAGCGAGCGGATCCGGTCGATATCGCCTAAAGCGCTTTCATCGAGCAGGTTGGCCGCGCCGCGCACGATCAGGACCGGACGTTGATCGACGTCCTCACTCCACACCGCAATCCCGCGCTCGACGAGCTCGCGGCTCGCGGCATCGAGCTGGGTGCGACCCGCCTTGATTTCCTCGCGCATCGCCTTGGATGCCTCGGCTAGGGTTCGGCCAGACAGCCGCGCGGTGATGTAATTGCTCGCTCTTTCCAGAGCGTCTCGCGGGACGGCGGCACCAAGCTCGATCACCCGGTTTTCGACCCCGCCATCCTCGCCCACCAGGACTGCAAGCGCGCGGCCCTGCCCCAGATCGACGAGGCTCACCTGAGCCAGCCTTTGCTCCCGGCTCGGCACCATGACCATTCCCGCCGCGCCCGAAAGGTCCGACAGCAGCGCGCTCGCTTTCTGGAGCGCTTGCTCGACCGGTCCTTTTTCCGAGAGACGCGCTTCAATATGCGCCCGTTCAGTCTCGCTCGGCTCGGCCACCCGCATCATTCCGTCGACGAAAATCCGCAGCCCCGCATCGGTCGGCATCCGTCCGGCGCTGGTATGCGGCGCGGCGAGCAGACCGAGGCTTTCGAGTTCCGCCATCACCGATCGGATCGAGGCCGGGGAGAGGTTGAGCGCGCCATCGGCTGCCAGGGTTTTCGATCCGACCGGCTGCCCGCTTTCGAGATAGCCTTCGACGACCTGACGAAAGATCTCGCGGGCTCGGTCGGTCAGTTCGGTGATCGGGGGCGCGTTCATGTCGGCCAACTTAGCGCACCCACAGGTTTCGCCAAGCCTTGCCGTGCGCCTGCAACGCCGCCAAACCCCGCGCCAACATCAACGAATCGCTTTGCACCGGAGATTTTCATGCGACCTTCAAGCCGCGCGCCCGACGAAATGCGCGCCATCTCTATCGAAACCGGCTTTACCAAGCACGCCGAAGGATCGTGCCTCATCAGCTTTGGCGACACCCGGGTGCTGTGCACCGCAAGCGTCGAGCGCAACGTGCCGCCGTGGATGCGAAACAAGGGCACCGGTTGGGTCACCGGTGAATATTCCATGCTCCCGCGCGCCACACACACCCGCGGCAGCCGCGAGGCGGCGCGCGGAAAGCAGAGCGGGCGGACGCAGGAGATCCAGCGGCTGATCGGACGGTCCTTGCGCGCGGTGGTCGATCTCGAAAAGCTCGGCGAGCGCCAGATCACGCTCGATTGCGACGTAATCCAGGCCGATGGCGGCACCCGCACTGCGGCCATTTCGGGCGCATGGGTGGCGCTGAGGCTGGCGGTCGACGGGATGATCAAGGCCGGTGAGATCAAGAGCGATCCGATCACCGCGCAGGTCGCCGCGATTTCTTGCGGGATCTACCAGGGCACGCCGGTTCTCGATCTCGACTATGACGAGGATTCGAAAGCCGATGCGGATGCCAATTTCGTGCTGATTTCGGGCGGACAGATCGCCGAAGTCCAGGCCACCGCCGAGGGTGCGACCTATGACGAGGAAGGTCTGTTGCGGCTTCTACGCCTCGCCAAGATCGGCTGCGACGGGATCTTCGCCCGCCAGCTGGATGCGGTGAAATGACCCGCAGGCTGGGCGGTGGTTCGCTGGTGATCGCGACCC
>JBFHIF010000340.1:0-2327 GCA_041596595.1 Erythrobacter sp.
CGCAATGGCATAACCGACCACACCGATCAGGAATGCGGTGAGCAGCGCCACGGCCAGCAGCGGAAGCCCTGCCACCAGGCTCCTGGCAACCGAAGCGATTTCCCCCAGCACCGAAAGATTTTGCCCGACCGACAGATCGCGCTCGATTGCATTTTCAACCGTCACCACTCCTGACACGCGCGAGGCAATGTTCTCGGCGCGTGCAATCGCTTCTGCATCCGGCAGCGAACCGGAGAGGCGCACGACGCCTTCGCGGGTGGAAACCTCGACATTCTCGAAATCCGGCAGTTCAGTGAATATGCCGGCGATGCGCTGGGTGATCTTGGCATCATCGGAAGCGGCGCGCTCGGCCGAGATTTCGGGTTCAGCGGGCGCGGCGGACGATTGATCGGACGTGGAGCCCGTATCGGGCAGCAGGGCCGCGGCTGCGGGAGCCGCAGAGATCAGGGCCACGGCCATCGCGATATGGCGCATGACCGTCATTGCGCGAACCTCGTGAACCGAGCGCGATCGAAATCAGAAAATCGCAAAGGCGCCCTTGAACAGAGCGGTGAGCAGGAATGGCAGGCCGATCGCCAGCGACCAGAGCATGATCGCATCGCGCCGGAATGCCGGAAGATAGGCCGGGTCGGCGGCCTGTTCATCGGAAAGGCCGGTCCACCTGCGCTCGAACCAGCGGCAGGCGGGAATGATCGCTGCAACGAGCAGGACGAGCGCGAAATAGGGCAGCAGGGATGAAAATCCCTCTGCCAGCGCCTTGACCGTCACGAAAATCTGCAAGCCCGTGTAAGCGAGCAGCGCGTAGGCCACGTGATTGCTCATCGACCTGCGCCAGTCATTGCTCCGGACGGATGCGCCATGAACATCGTCGTGCGATGCATCATTCATAAGTTTCGCGCTCCCCCACGCTACTCGTGCTTCGAGCACGGGAGTATTTCAAATGGCGGCAGAGGTTGCAAGCCTCGCACCGTGAACCGTTCGGAAGAAGTGCGTCTCAGGGCGCAAAGCCCGATCGGTGCTGCTCATGAGGCTACCAAGCAAAAACCCTGCCAATGCAGCCGCCAGCCCTTTTCAGCCCCGCCAGGAATGGTAAAGCTGAAAGCCATGCACGATGTTTCCACATTCGATGAATCGGCCGAACAGAGCCCGGCCAATGCCACAGCACCCCTGCCAAATGGCGGGCTCGAGGTGATCTCGATCGCCAAGAGCTACGACAAACGCGCGGTGCTTACCGACATCTCGCTCAGCGTAGGAAAAGGTGAAGTGCTCGGCCTGCTTGGCCCGAACGGCGCGGGCAAGACGACCTGCTTTTACTCGATCATGGGACTGGTTCGCCCAGATTCAGGCCGGATCCTGATGGATGGGGAGGATGTGACCAAGCTGCCGATGTATCGCAGGGCGATCCTGGGCCTTGGGTATCTCCCTCAGGAAACCAGCATCTTTCGCGGCATGACTGTCGAGCAGAACATCAATTGCGTGCTCGAGCTTGTCGAGCCGGATTCAGCGACCCGTGCGGCAGAGCTCGAACGGCTGCTCGACGAATTTGGTCTCATCCGGCTGCGCGAAAGCCCCGCCATGGCCCTGGCGGGGGGCGAGCGGCGTCGCTGCGAAATCGCCCGCGCGCTCGCGGCGAAGCCATCGATCATGCTGCTCGACGAACCATTTGCCGGGATCGATCCGCTATCGATCAGCGACATTCGCGACCTGGTCAAGGACCTCAAGCAACGCGGGATCGGCGTGCTCATCACCGACCACAATGTCCGCGAGACGCTCGATATCGTCGACCGAGCCTGCATCATCTATGGCGGGCAGGTGCTGTTCGCGGGCACGCCGCAGGAACTGGTCGCCGACGAGAATGTGCGGCGCCTCTACCTGGGAGAGAGCTTCACTCTATGAAGTCTGCGCGGGAACAATCGTAATGCGCCGGGGCGGATCTCGGTTCGCCGTCTGCCCCGCGCCCGGAAGGTCCAGAGGCACGAACCGGCACAAGGCACGAGCGGGATCACGCGATAGCTTGGGCTGCCCGAACGGGCAGAGCGTGGGATAATGGCACTCGGACCGAGACTGGATCTTCGCCAGTCGCAGCAATTGGTGATGACGCCGCAGCTTCAGCAGGCGATCAAGCTGCTTGCGCTTTCCAATCTCGAGATTGAGACATTCATCCACGATGCCTTGGACAGCAATCCACTGTTAGAAGCGGGGTCGGTGTCGCGCGAACAAGGCGGGGATGCCGAAAGCGAAGTAGCCGATGCAAGGCAAGACGAGCTGACCGCAGACCAACTGATGGCGCAAGGCGATGGCGAACGCGATGCGCCGCTCGACATCGA
>JBFHIF010000341.1:0-2312 GCA_041596595.1 Erythrobacter sp.
CCCGCTCAAGTTCAAGGACACCAAGAAATATACCGACCGGCTGAAAGCCGCCCGCGCCAAGAGCCCGCACGACGATGCTTTCGTGGTCGGCTCGGGCACGATCAACGCGCATCCCGCCGTGGTCGGGGTGCAGGATTTCGGCTTCATGGGCGGCAGCATGGGGATGGCGGTGGGCCAGGCCTTCTGCGCCGGAGCCGAACGCGCCCTGACCCGCAAGTGCCCCTATATCGTTGTCACCGCTGCAGGCGGTGCGCGGATGCAGGAAGGCATTCTCAGCCTGATGCAGATGCCGCGTGCGACCGTAATGACCCGGCGGCTGAAGAAAGCCGGGCTGCCCTATATCGTCGTGCTGGCTGATCCGACCACGGGCGGGGTCACCGCGAGCTATGCGATGCTCGGAGACGTGCATATTGCCGAACCTGGCGCGCTGATCGGCTTTGCCGGACAGCGGGTGATCCAGGATACGATCCGCGAACAGCTGCCCGATGGCTTCCAGCGCGCCGAATACCTGCACAAGCACGGAATGGTGGACATGGTTGTGCATCGCAAGGACCTCAAAGCCACGCTCGCACAGGTGATCGATTTCCTGCTCCCGCAAAAGGCGGCCTGAGCGTAGCGCAGGACAAGCGGCCGTGAGGGACATGGGCCGATCAGACAATTCGTTGGTGCAGGCGCAGCTTGACCGGCTGAATGCGCTCAGCCTCCCCACGGGCCGCGTCGATCTCGACACGATCACAACCCTGATGGAACGGCTCGGCAACCCGCAGGACCGCCTGCCGCCGGTGTTCCATGTGGCGGGGACAAACGGCAAGGGTTCGACCTGCGCCTTCCTGCGCGCAATGCTGGAAGCGCAGGGATATAGCGTCCACGTCACCACCTCCCCTCACCTCGTGCGCTACAATGAACGCATTCGCGTGGCGGGCCGACTGATCGAGGATGGGCGGCTCGCCGAACTGCTCGAAGAGGTGATGGACGCTGCCCAAGGGCTCTCACCCAGTTTTTTCGAAGTCACCATCGCGGCCGCCTTCCTCGAATTTTCTCGTGTGCCCGCCGATGCCTGCGTGGTCGAAGTAGGGCTCGGGGGAAGGCTCGATGCGACCAATATTCTCAAGCCTCATGTTCTCGCGGCCTGCGGGATCGCCGCGCTGGGGATCGATCACGAGCGCTTCCTGCTCGCGCCCGAAAAAGGCGTCCCGAGCGAGCCGATGGCTCGGATCGCTTTCGAAAAGGCGGGGATCGCGAAAAAGGGTGTGCCGCTGGTGACGATGGGTGTCAGCTACCCGCTAGAGGCCCGCAAAGCCATCGCGGCCGCAGCGAAACGTATCGGTGCGCCGATCCTCGAGTTCGGCGATCGCTGGGGCATCGAAGAGTGGTCGGGCGGATATTATTGGGAGGGAAAGACCGATCTGTTCGAGGTCAGGGATGTAGGACTTGGCGGCGAACATCAGTTTTTGAACGCCGGATTGGCGATTGCCATGATCCGGGCTCAGGATCGCGTTACAGTTTCGGAAACCGCCATGCTCGACGGATTGAAATTCGTGCGATGGCCCGCACGCCTTCAGAGGCTCGGCGAAGGGCCACTGACCGCGCTCGCGCCTGATCAGCCGATCACGCTCGACGGCGGCCACAATGTGAGCGCCGGGCTGGCGATCGCCGATCATTTCAGCGGCCCGGTCCACCTCGTGCTCGGTATGCTCGACAACAAGGATCCGAGCGCGATCATTGCCCCGCTCGAGGGGCGCATACGCTCGCTCCAGATCGTTCCCGTTCCCGGCCATGAAAGCCACCGGGCCGAGGCGTTCGGACCAGAGGCAGTGGCGCGCGAAAACCTCGAGGACGCGCTGCTCAAGGTGCCCGGTGACGACTACCCGGTCCTGATTGCAGGGTCGCTCTACCTCGCGGGCGAAGCGCTGCGGCTCAATGACGAGATCCCCGACTGATCCTATTCGGCAGGAACGCCCTCGGGCTCGGGCGGAGGCGCGTTTTCCGGACGGCCCGAACGCGCGATCCGCACCCATTCCACGATGCACAGAACCACCGCGAACAGTCCGATCAGCGTGGTCAGGATGAAGACGTCGTAATAGCCCTGCTCCTCGATCATCTGGCCCAAGGCGGGGCGCCCGAGCGTGCCAACCAGCAGCGTGAGCGAGGATAGCAGCGCGTATTGCACCGCGCTGTATCCCTTGGCGACGATGCTCGACAAATAGGCGACAAACGCCGCACCGGCGATCCCGACCGCGATGTTTTCCATTCCGATCGTCAGCATCAGTTTCGACAGGCGTTCATCGGCCCCGAACAGGCTAGTCAGCCAG
>JBFHIF010000342.1:0-2300 GCA_041596595.1 Erythrobacter sp.
ATCTTTACGAAGCGCATCCATGGCGCGGCTGTGGAAGGGATAATCGAGGTCCAGCAGTCTAAACAGCGTGCCCCGTTTCTCGACGATTTCGCCCAGACGGCTGGTCGTCATCTGCTCCGACATTGGCATCTTGATGCGAACCCCGTCAGTCGATCCCGTGCGCAGTCGCGATGCAACTGGCGCATATCCGAACGCGATGGAGGGCGATTGGTTTCCGGCCGGTGAGATTATTTCACGACCGGTCGGAAACGATATGCGGTTATCGTGGCTAATCGCGAGCGGTTACTCTCTCACTCGCCGCGTGCTGCATCTTCCGCGCTGTCCACTCGGTACTCCTGCATCACTTCGGCGGCTTCGGCATTCTCCTCACTTGTCGCCGCATCGGTGTCCGCATTGCGTCGCCGGGCGGCGGCAGGTGAGAGACAGAGCCTGCTGGCGACCGCGCGGTGGTCCGACCCTACATCTTCGAGCACGCGGAACTCGTTGATGAGAAATTCCTTGGTCATGAACAGATGATCGAGCGGCCATCCAAGCCAGATCATGTTCGCCGGGAACGTCGCATAGGTCCCCCGACCAATACGCGGGTCGAGGAATTCGCCCACCTGCTTGAACAGCAGCGAAGTGCTGGACCAGGCGACGTCATTGAAATCGCCGATCGCGAGGACCGGCATCCCCACCTCGGCCGCGCGTTTTGCGGCCATGACGAGTTCGGCATCTCGCTCCTCGGTATCCCGGCCTGGATGGGGCGGTCGCGGATGCAAGGCCATGAGGTGGAAGTCGCTTGCACCTGCGGTGAGCGTGACGAATGCACTGGGCGTGTCCTTTTCGGCGAGATCGACGATCTGCCCGCCCTTCGCCGGCAATCGGGTTGCGAAAATCAGGCCGTAAGTATTGTCCAGAGGCCGTTCGAGCACCGTGGGATACCGCGACAATTGCGGCATCATCGCATCGCGCCAGGCGGTATCGGTTTCCAGCAGCAGGACAATATCGGCATCCTCGCGCGCGAGCAGGTCGAGCGTGCGCGCGTAATCGCGGTTTGTTTGCAGCACGTTGAGCGTGACGACCTTGAAGCAGCCTTCCGCATCCTCCTCGCCTGCGCTGACGCGAGAAACCTCTTTGGGCGCGAGCGGCGTGTAGGGGTAGATGCGATAGGCCTGCCAGGCGGCCGCGATGAGCATGGCGAGCGGGAACCATGGGCGCGATTGCCTGTCGAAGACAAAAAGCAACGCCGCAATTATGAGGACAGCAATGAGAATTTGCGTCCGCGGAAAATCCCAAATGCGTATCCACCATTGGTTGACTTCGAGAAGGCTGCTGGCGGTCCCGAGCAGCAGTATGATGGCAAGCACGCGAAGCGCCCAGATTGCGCACAACCTTAGTCGATCTCGTTTTTTCTGGTCCACTCTCTCGCCTCCTTATACCTATATAAAATAGCGGTTTTTTCTAACCGAGCGGTTATTCCTAAGGTCTGCGGAGCGGCATAGACAGAGTGAAGGTCGTTTGCTCCTCCTCCGAGGACACGTCGACCCTCCCCCCATGCGCCGATGCTATCTCGCGGACGATGAACAGGCCGAGCCCAAGACCCTTGTCGCGCTTGGAAACCTGGCCGCGTTGGAACGGCTGGAACAGCCTTTCGCGCGCACTATCCGGAATAGGGTCGCCGCTATTGGCAACCGAGAGCACAAAGCGCTCGCCTTCGATGAAGGCTTTGAGGCTAATCGGCTTATCGCCGTCGCCATAGCGGACAGCATTGGAGAGCAGGTTCGACGCAAGCTGAGCGATCCGGTCGGGATCGCATTCCACCTGCTCTAGATCACCGATTTCGCGGACGATTTCCACATCCGAATCGATCGCCTCGATCTCCTGGATCACCTGGCGCAACGCCTGTTCGAGCCCACTGTTCTCGGTATATTCGAGGCTTATGCCCGACCCGAGGCGCCCCATGGCGAAATCGAGCACATCGTCGATCAGCGCGTTGGCGCGGCCCAGGCTTGCTCGCATCTCTTCGATGATGATGGCGCTGCGTCCACCCTCGTCGAAGTTCTGCCGTTCGAGCATCCGCAACCCGGCTTCGATCGCGGCAAGCGGGTTGCGCAGGTCATGGCCGAGCACGGCGATGAACTGGTCCCTGAGTTCAAGCTGGTCGTGTTCGGTCCTGAACCTTTCTTCCGCCCTGATCTTCGCTTCGATCAGCGAACGCTCGAAAGACCGCCGCTCGATCGCCCGGAACAAGGTCAGCCGCGTGAACTGGTGCTCTCCATCCGGCCCACGCTTTTCGCGGGCATTGCCCATGACCGGCA
>JBFHIF010000343.1:0-2285 GCA_041596595.1 Erythrobacter sp.
CCCGCTCGGCGGCCTCCCCAAGACGAAGGTGCGCGAACTCGCCGAAGCAGCCGGTCTGCGCAACGCGGCCAAGCCCGACAGCCAGGACATCTGTTTCGTGCCCGATGGCGATTACGCCAAGATCGTTCGCAAGATGCGCCCGCAGGGCGGGGTGCCCGGGGCGATCGTCCACGCCGAAAGCGGCGCAGTGCTCGGGCAGCACAAGGGGATCGTCCATTTCACCGTAGGCCAGCGCAAGGGCCTTGAAATCGGCGGGCAGCCCGAGCCGCTCTACGTGATCGGGCTCGATGCCGAGGCGCGCCAGGTGCGGGTCGGCCCGAAGCGCCTGCTCGCGGTGGAAAGCGCCGAGCTGGTTGAAACCAACCGGATCGGCGACCTCCCCGAAACCGGGCTCACGGCAAAGGTTCGCAGCCTTGCAAAGCCTGTTCCCATCACGCTCGAAGGCCCGCTGGGTGATGGCTGCGCGAGCCGCATCCGTTTCGCGTCTCCCGAATTCGGCGTCGCGCCCGGACAGGCGGCGGTGATCTATGCCGGCGACCGTGTCGTTGGGGGCGGATGGATCGACGGCACACATTCTGTTGCGCGCAGTGAATCCGCGTCCTAGGGCGCGCCCCATGTACGAACTTTCCGGCAAACGGGTATATGTTGCAGGGCATCGCGGCATGGTCGGCGGAGCGATCATGCGGCAGCTCGAGGCGCGCGGTGTCGCGGTACTGACCGCCGAGCGCGGGGTCGATTTGCGCGAACAGGCCCAGGTTCGCGATTGGTTTGTCGCGAACCGTCCCGATGCCGTGGTGGTGGCCGCAGCCAAGGTCGGCGGGATATTGGCCAATGCCAGCTACCCGGCCGAATTTCTCTACGACAACCTGATGATCGAGGCGAACCTGATCGAGGCTTCGCACCGCACCGGGGTAGAAAAGCTGCTGTTCCTCGGCTCGTCGTGCATCTACCCCAAGCACGCACCCCAGCCGATCCCCGAAGAGGCGCTGCTCACCGGACCGCTCGAATCGACCAACGAGTGGTATGCGATCGCGAAAATCGCCGGGATCAAGCTGTGTCAGGCCTATCGCCAGCAATATGGCAGCGATTTCATCAGCGCGATGCCGACCAATCTCTACGGACCGGGTGACAATTTCGATCTGCAGTCTTCGCACGTCCTGCCCGCGCTTATCCGCAAGGCGCACGAGGCGAAGCTGTCGCGAGCCGATTCGATCACCATCTGGGGCACCGGCACGCCCCGGCGCGAATTCCTCCATGTCGATGATCTCGCGGCGGGCTGCATCTTCCTGCTCGAAACCTATTCGGGCGACGAGCACGTCAACCTGGGATCGGGCAGCGACCTCACGATCAACGAACTGGCTGAAACCGTCTGCAAGGTGATCGGCTTCGACGGCGCAATTCACCGCGACCTGTCCAAGCCCGACGGCACCCCGCGCAAGCTCATGGACGGATCGAAGATCGCCGCGATGGGCTGGAAACCGCGGATCGCGCTCGAAGATGGGATCGCGGATGCCTACCGCTGGTTCCTCGAAAACCGCGCGGAAGCCGCCTAGTCTTCCCAGCTTTCGAGCACGCAGCCATAGCCTTCGCGATAGCTGGCGGTGCTGCTCTGGATCAGCGGAAAGCGCGCAGTCACGCTGCGGGCATCCTCGTCCTCCCTCAGCGTGACCAGCTCCATCCCGGAAAGTTTGTCCTTCTCGCAATCGGCAAGATCCCGCCCGGCGACGAACCGGCACGAGCACGCAACCCGCGCAGCATAGGCGGTGCTGACCCCGGCATATCCCGCGATCGGGGCACGGTAGACAAAGGCTGCGGCGGCAATGCCGAGCACGATCAGGAGCACGATCCAGGCGCCCGGGCCCGAGTGAGTGGAGCGTTTCGATTTTGCCATTGCCAGCGCGTTATCCTTGGGGAATGGACTGCGCAATGCGTGATTCCTTCCGCCCGGCCCTGCTCTGCCCGATCCTCGTCCTGCTCGCCGCCTGCGGCAGCTCCGACCCCGCTCCCCCGCCGCTGACCGAAAAGGCTCTCGCGGCGGTCACCGAAGATGCGGGCGCGGCGCGCGACCAGCTCGCGCGCGAAATCGATGACCTGTTCACGCGGGACGGACTGGGCGAAACCCGCGCCGTGGTGCTGATGGCGGATGGAAAGCTCGCCGCCGAGCGTTATGGCGAAGGCTATGGTGCGGATACCCGTTTCGTCAGCTGGTCGATGGCGAAGACCGTCACTGCGGTGCTGATCGGAATGCTGGTCGCAGATGGCAAGCTCACTCTCGATGCGCCGGC
>JBFHIF010000344.1:0-2270 GCA_041596595.1 Erythrobacter sp.
AGCGAAACGATGAATGCGGCGAGCAGCCCTGCGCCCGCGCCGTAATACTGGAGTGCATTGAGCATCGTCTCGTTCATCGACCGAAAATCCCCTGGAGATCAGGTGAGACCAACGGACGAACGAGCCAAACCGATCCCGAACGCGCCCGTTCGCGACCGGGGCGCCTGTCGCGTCTTATCCCGCCGCGCCGATCAGCTCGCGCCCGATCAGCATCCGGCGGATCTCGTTGGTCCCCGCGCCGATATCGAGCAGCTTGGCATCGCGCATGTAGCGTTCGACCGGCCAGTCGAGCGTGTAACCAGCGCCGCCCAAGGCCTGGACGCTCTCGCCCGCGACCCTGAACGCGTTTTCCGAAGCCAGCAGGATCGCGCCCGCCGCGTCGAAGCGGGTGGTGCGGTCGGCATCGCAGCCCTTGGCGACCGCGTATGTGTAGGCCCGCGCCGATTGCAGCGCGACATACATGTCGGCGACCTTGGCCTGCATCAGCTGGAACGAGCCGATCGGCTTTCCGAACTGCTTGCGCTCGCGCAGATAGGGGATGACCGTGTCGAGACAGGCCTGCATGATCCCGAGCTGCAATCCGGCCAGCACGACGCGCTCGTAATCGAGCCCGCTCATCAACACGCCGACGCCGCCATTGACCGGTCCCATCACGCGGCTCTCGGGAATGTGACAATCGTCGAACACCAGTTCTGCCGTCGGGCTCCCTCGCATCCCGACCTTCTCGATCTTCTGTCCGATCGAGAAGCCTTCGTCGCTCTTCTCGATCAGGAAGGCGGTGATGCCGCGCGAACCCGCGCTGCCATCGGTCTTGGCATAGACCACCAGGGTGTCGGCATAGGGCGCGTTGGTGATCCAGAACTTGGTGCCGTTGAGGACGTAGCCGCCATCGACCGCTTCGGCCTTGAGCTTCATCGACACGACATCGGAGCCGGCGGAAGCCTCGGACATGGCGAGACTGCCGACATGATCGCCGCTGATCAGGCCGGGCAGGTATTTGGCCTTCTGCTCTTCGTTGCCCCAGCGCCGGATCTGGTTGACGCACAGGTTGGAATGCGCGCCGTAGGAAAGACCCAGCGAGGCGCTCGCGCGGCTCACTTCCTCGACCGCGATCACGTGTTCGAGATAACCCAGGCCCAGACCGCCATCCTCTTCGGATACGGTGATGCCATGAAGCCCGAGATCGCCCATCGCCTTCCACAATTCGTCGCGCGGGAAATAGTCCTCGCGGTCGATCTTTTCGGCCAGCGGGGCGATCTGTTCATCGGCAAAGCGCCCAACGCTGTCGCGGATCATCTCAGCGGATTCGCCAAGCTGGAAATCGAAGTCGGGGGTTGCTCGCATTGTCTACCTTGTCCATTATCTGGGCCTGCAAGCCGACGCTTACGCGAGAGCCTGGCCGGTGCCGGGATGTGATGAAGGCCCCTTAGCAACGCTTGCCGCCAGTGCCAACGAAGCACCCGCCTTGGCCGATGTCAGCGGGGGTTCATCGACGCACTCCGAGAGAGTTGACCGCTCGACCGAAACCGTTATCCCCACCCCTTTCTCCAAGCGAAACGTATGCAAGGAACTCAATCTGTTAGACCCGATTGCCTGGCCGCACCGCACCGCCCCCCTCAAGCAGTATTGTGCGGAGGATGAGCGCCTGAGCGTGCTTGCCAGTTTCGGCATGGATGCGTTGCAGGGTGATGATGAACTGGCGCGCCTGGCCGCTTTCGCAGCGAAATTGTGCAAGGCGCCGATCGCTCTGGTCAGCATTGTCGAGGAAGATCGGCAGCGCTTCCTGATCCACGAAGGGATCGACGCGCAGGAAACCCCACGCGACTGGAGCTTCTGCGCTCACGCCATGCTTGGCGGCGAGACCATGATCATCCCCGACGCGAAAGAGGATGACCGGTTTCGCGACAATCCGCTCGTTACCGGCGAACCCCATATCCGCTTTTATGCCGGCGCGCCGCTGATCAGCCACGAGGGCGCGCCGCTGGGATCGCTATGCGTGATAGACCCGCAGCCGCGGCCCGAAGGTCTCGACGAGATGCAGGTCGAAGGGCTCGAGGTCCTCGCGCTCACCGCGACCCGCAGGCTCGAATCGCACCGCCAGGCCAGCAGCGCGGTGCGCCAGTTGCGCGCGAGCGCCGACCGAGTGCAGTTCGTTCTCGACAGCGTTCCCGATATTGCCTGGTCGGCTGCGCCCGGTCCGGAATTTGACCTGTTCAACGCCCAGTGGGAACGCGTGACGGGGCTGCCTAAACCCAAGACCGTCGACGAAT
>JBFHIF010000345.1:0-2268 GCA_041596595.1 Erythrobacter sp.
CGCCGACCTGCCAGGCGAGTTCCTCGACCGTGTAAAGCGGCGAGAAATTGACCACCACCGCGCCCGCCATCATCGCGCCGTAATAGGCCGAGGCGTAGATTGGGACATTGGGCAGGAACAGCCCGACCCGATCGCCCTTGGCGATCCCGGCGTGGATCAACCCTTGCGCAAAGCGCGCCGCCTCCTGGTGGATCTCGCCATAGGAATAGGTCCGGCCGAGGAAGTGGAGGAACGGGGCCTGCGGATCGAACGCCACGGTTCGCGCAAGCATTTCGGGCAGCGCCATCGGTTCGAAGCGCGCATCCCAGGGCGTGGGATGATAATAGGGGGCTCTACTGACATCCATGTAAATAGAGCATGGCGCAACCCGTCGCCGGGCACAAGCCGTCCCGGCGCGCAAATCGCGCGGCTCGCGGATTTTTCAACGATTGCAGGACCGCAACGGCCCGCCGGACCGTCAGGCGGGCGGGTTTTCGCCCGATTCGTCTTCGGGCACAGCGCCTTCGGCGAGGTCTTCGTCCGGGGTCGTTTCGCCGGTTTCGGTCTCGTCCTGCGGCTCTTCGGCGGCCTCGACCGATTCCTCGAGCTCGCTCGGAGCCGAAGTCGCGGCAGCGAACGCCTCGTTGGGTTCGACCGCGATGCCCTTTTCCTCGGCCTCGCGCTTGGCGGCGAGCCATGCTTCGGCTTCGGCTTCCTGCGCGGCTTCGGCCGCGGCCTTGACGTTGGCTTCGCGCTCGGCGCGCAGTTCCTCGATCAGCTTCTCGCGGTCGCTGCGGGCATCGCTGCTGACCGGAGCCTCTTCCTGTTCGGTGACGCCTGCGCGCTTCGCAGCCTTGGCCACGACCGCGTCGAGTTCACGCTGCGAACACAGGCCGAGCGTGACCGGGTCCTTGGGCTGGATGTTCTGGATGTTCCAGTGCGACCGCTCGCGAATCGCGCCGATCGTGTTGCGGGTGGTCCCGATCAGCTTGGAGATCTGCGCGTCCGACACTTCGGGGTGGTTGCGCAGGATCCAGGCGATCCCGTCGGGCTTGTCCTGGCGCTTGGACACCGGGGTGTAGCGCGGACCCTTGGTGCGGGTGACCTCGACCGGAGCCTTGTGCATCTTGAGCGAATATTCGGGATCGGCCTGACCCTTCTCGATTTCCGCGAGAGTGAGTTCGCCGGCATGGACCGGGTCGCGCCCGGTATACTTGCTGCTCGCCAGGTCATCGGCCATCGCCTGGACTTCGAGGATGTGCAGCCCGCAGAACTCGGCGATCTGCTCGAAAGAAAGGCCGGTGTGATCGACCAGCCAAGTCGCGGTTGCGTGCGGCATCAGCGGGGTGGGCTGGGTGGTGGCCTTGGCCATGCGAAAATCTCCGTAGAAAATAGAAGGGCCGCCCCTTGCGGAGCGGCCATTGCACCTCGCTAGATAGGCCAAGGCGCCCGAATGAGCAAGGGAAAGCGAGCGTTCGCCCGCATTGCCGCCCGCGGGCGTGTGCCCGGGTCACTCCATCGCGACAAATCCGGGCAAGGCCTCGACCCGCGCGATCCACGCGCAGACGCTCGCAAAGTCCTTGAGCGGGAACCCGCCCTCCTCGCACAGCGCGGTGTAGGGATAGAGCGCGATATCGGCGAGCGTCGCCCCACTGCCAACAAAGAAATCGCGGGTTTCCAGGTGCCGTTCCATCAGCGCGAGCGCGTCGCAACCCGCGATCCTCTTGGCCATCACCTGCGCGCGCTGCGGTTCGGTCAATCGCGCCTCGCCCACGAAATGGAGCCAGAATCGCAAGGTCGCGAGATTGGGTTCGTGGCTGTTCTGTTCGAAGAACATCCAGCGCAGCATATCCGCCTCGCCAAAGCGATCGGACGGCACCAGCGCGCTGCCCTTGCCCAAAAAACAGCAGGCCGCATTGCTTTCGGGCAGGAAGCGCGACCCGTCATCCCCTGCGATCTCGAGCACCGGAATCCGCCCGTTTGCGTTGATCCGCTCGAGAAATTCGGGCGTGCGGGTTTCTCCCTGCATGATGTCGTAATGCCTGGCCTCGAGTTCGAGCCCGAGCAGCGCGGCGGTAAGCCTGATCTTGTAGCAATTGCCGCTGCGCGGGTCTTCGTGGAGGATCAGGCGGTCATCCACCTGTGCCATCTCCGCCGACTTCGAGCACGATCTTGCCGATATGCTCGCCCGCTTCCATCCGCGCATGCGCTTCGGCCGCCTGGGCGAGCGGGAAGGTCCGGTCCATCACCGGCGCGAGTTCGCCGCTGGTGAACAGCGGCCAGGCGTTC
>JBFHIF010000346.1:0-2261 GCA_041596595.1 Erythrobacter sp.
AAACGGCCCCGTCCGCACGCCCGACGGCCGGTATATCATTGTTCGCGGCCGCTTGTGGCGCGCCAGCAACCCCGATCTCCCTTCTGACTTACACGAATGCCTGGTTCGCGAGCTGATGGATGCGCGCCGCGAGGTAGGTGCGGCAATGCGCGCCGGGGACGAGAAAGGGGTAACCCATGCCAGGGCCCGGGTTCAGCGGGCCAAGGTCGCGCTGGGCGAGCGAGGCCCCGTCTGGTGGAGCGATGGAGCGCCTGACGAGAACCGCAAGCTCGTGCATAACTCGAGCTATGCCGATTGGTGGGCACGCCAGGATACCGCTAGGCAGGGCTGATCATTTCTCCAACCCAACAGACCGCCATGTCCTACGGCCCCGCCGCCGACCTTCACGAGACGCTTCGCAGCACATTCGGCTTCACCGGCTTTCGCGGTCGGCAGGAGGCAGTAGTGCAGCGTGTCCTTGCGGGCGAGCATGCTTGCGCCCTGATGCCGACCGGGGCCGGGAAATCGCTGTGCTACCAGTTGCCCGCGCTCGTGCGACGCGGAACCGGCATCGTGATCTCGCCGCTTATCGCGCTGATGCACGACCAGATTCGCGCCGCCCGCGCGATGGGTATCCGCGCCGCGTCGATGACCTCAGCCGATTCCGACAATGTGCGAACCGCCGCGGCGCTGCGGGCCGGCGAACTCGATCTGCTCTATGTCGCTCCCGAGCGGGCAACGACCCCCGGGTTCGCCGCGCTGCTCGAACAGGCCGATATCGCTTTGTTTGCGATCGATGAGGCGCACTGCGTTTCGGAATGGGGACACGATTTTCGTCCCGATTACCGCCAGCTTCGCCCGCTCCTCGATCGCTTCGCCGATATTCCCCGGCTCGCACTGACCGCGACCGCCGACGAGGTGACGAGGCGCGACATCCTTGTACAGCTGGGTATCCCCGAAGAAGGATTGATCGTCGCTGGATTCGACCGCGAGAATATCCGCTACGCGATCAGCGCGCGCACTGGCCTCAGTCAGCAGATCGGGGCACTCCTCGCGCGCAATCCGGGTCCCGGGATCGTCTATGCGTCGAGCCGCAAGCAGGTCGAGGACATCGCTTCGAGGATCGCCCAGGGCGGGCGCGCGGTCGGTTTCTACCATGCGGGCCTCGACCCTGCCGAACGAGCCCGGGTGCAGCAGGCCTTCGTCCAGTCCGATGAGATGGTCATGGTTGCAACGATCGCGTTCGGCATGGGGATTGACAAGCCGGACGTGCGGTTCGTCATCCACGCCGGGCTGCCCAAGTCGATCGAGGCCTATTACCAGGAGACCGGACGTGCCGGGCGCGACGGCGACCCGGCCGAAGCGCAGATGTTCTGGAGCCCGAACGATTTCGCCAAGGCACGCCTGTGGCTCGCCGAGACCGAAACCTCGCGCCAGCCGAGCGAAAAAGCGCGGCTCGATGCGCTGGCCGCCTTCGTCGAGGCGCCTTCGTGCCGCCGCGCAATCCTGCTTTCCCATTTCGGCGAGAACCCGAACAGGACGTGCGGCAATTGCGACAATTGTCTCGATCCGCCTGCCGTTCTCGAGGTCACCGAGATTGCGCAGAAGCTCTTGTCGGCTGTTTATCGCACCGGACAAAGCTTTGGCCTGGGCCATATAGAGAAGGTCTTGCTCGGCCGCGAGGACGAGCGGGTGCGCCAGCGCGGGCATGATCGACTTTCGGTGTTCGGCATTCTTGGCGAGCACGAGGCGCCTCTCTTGCGGCCAGTTATGCGGAACCTCACAGCACATGGCGTGCTCGTTGCCACCGACCACGGCGGACTGGCGCTCGGCGACCGGGCGAAGGCGGTCCTTGCGGGCGAGCAGGAGATCGTGATCGCCAAGCCGCCAGCGAAGAAGTCGGGCGCGCGGTATCGCAAGGTCGCCAATCCGGATGGAGACCCTTTGTTCGAGGCGCTGCGAGCCAAGCGCAAGGCCATCGCGAGCGAGCGTTCGATACCCGCCTACATCATCTTTCACGACAGCGTGCTGCGCGACATGGCAGCAGAGCGACCGACCACGATGAGGGCGTTGGGCGAAATCGCCGGGATCGGAGCGAAGAAGCTGGAAACGTTCGGCGAGGACTTCTGCGCGGTCATTCGCGAGCACCAATCGGCCTGATCTACCCCCACCGTTGAGCGGCAAGGGCTCGAACTCCTGGCGCGCGTGCACGACATGCCGGTGGGCCCGGGGGTCTCGGCAATATGTGCGCGCGTGTCCCGCTCTTTAACAGCGAGATCCGG
>JBFHIF010000347.1:0-2254 GCA_041596595.1 Erythrobacter sp.
ACCACCACACACGCCGCGACCATCTATGCCGAGATTTCGCTCGATCCGGGCGGTTCGATCCCGATCCCCGCCGAAGCCGACGAGCGTGCGGTCATGCTGGTGGGGGGCGAAGCGACGGTTGATGGCACCGCGCTGGCGCTCTACCGGCTCGCCGTGCTCGAACCGGGGCGAGAAATGACTTTGGCGAGCGGAGCTGGCGGGCGCGTCATGCTTCTGGGCGGCGAGGCCTTCACCACGCCCCGCCATGTCTGGTGGAATTTCGTCAGCTCGGATCGCGATCGCATCCGCCAGGCCCGCGATGACTGGGTCAAGGGCCGCTTCGCGCTCGTTCCGGGCGACGAGGACGAGTATATTCCCTTGCCCGACAGGCCCAAGACGGTCAGCTACCCCTAAGCCGGCATCGACGCGAGGGAGAGATCAATGGATTACAGCGGCAAGACGGTGTGGATTACCGGGGCATCATCGGGCATCGGCGCGGCGCTCGCGCGCGACCTTGCGAAACGCGGCGCTCACCTGATCCTGTCAGGGCGCGACGAAGCGCGGTTGGACGCTGTCGCGGAGGATTGCGGGGAAACGCTGGTCCTGCCGTTCGACGTTCGCGACGATCAGGCGCTCGAAGATGCGACTGCTCGCGCGCTCGAATGGAAAGGCGGGATCGACCTCGCCTTTGCCAATGCCGGCGTTTCGCAGCGCAGCCGCGCGCTCAAGACCGGGATGCCGGTCTACCGTGACATCATCGCGATCGATCTCATCGCGCAGATCGCCTTTGCCCAGGGGCTGATCGGGCCGATGGTCGAACGGGGCAGCGGCGCGCTGGCCTTCGTCTCGTCGGTCGCGGGCAAGGTCGGGGTGCCGATGCGGACCGCCTACAGCGCGGTCAAGTTCGGCCTTGCGGGCTATGCCGATGCCCTGCGCGCGGAATTGTCGCAAAGCGGGGTGAGCGTCCACGTGATCTATCCCGGTTCGATCGCCACCGATATCGCGCGCAATGCTCTGGTCGAGGACGGTTCGGCCCGCGGTCGCAGCGATGCGGTAATCGACGAGGGAATCCCGCCCGCGCAGGCCGCACACGAAATGCTCGATGCGATCGCGCGCGGCGAGCGCGAGATCATCGTGGCAAGAGGCGTCGAACAGCAGATGGGCGAGGCGCGGCGCACCCCTGATGCCCTGTTCGATCAGGTCGCCGCGATGGTCGCGGCCGGTTACATGGAACGCATGGAAGGGGGCGAGTAGCAATGCTCGAACAGAAACGGGTCGAACTGGCGAACGGGATCCATCTCGACGTGGTCGACGATGGCCCGAAAAACGCACCTGCGATCATTTTTCTTCATGGCTTTCCCGAAAGTCACCGGACCTGGCGTCACCAGATCCGCCACTTTGCCGGGGTGTTTCGCTGCATCGCGCCCGACCAACGCGGCTATCGCAATTCCTCGAAGCCGCAGGAGATCGAGGCCTATACGCCCGACAAGCTGATCGGGGACGTCTTCGCGCTCGCCGACGCGCTCGGGATCGACGAATTTACCATCGCCGGGCACGATTGGGGCGGAGCGATCGCCTGGGGCGTGGCTTTGGGAGGACAGCACACGCGCGTCAAACGCGCCGTGATTGCCAATGCGCCGCATCCGCTCCTCTTTCAGAAATTGCTCTACACCCATCGCGGCCAGCGCGAGGCAAGCCAGTATATCCGCGGCTTCCGCGACCCGGACAATGATCACCTTGTGCGCGAACACGGGCTTGCCGGCATATTGATGCAGGAAGTGAGCTGGGACCGACCGAGCGCGATGGAGCCCGAGGAGCGCGAGGCATTGCTCGCCGACTGGCAAGACCGCGAGGCAGCCTTCGGGATGCTCAATTATTACCGCGCCAGCCCGCTCGTGGTGCCGAGCATGGAGCAGCCGTTCGAATTGCCTGGGGATTACACCGCGCCTGCCCTGCCCAGGCTGACCATTCCGACGCTAGTCATCTGGGCGATGAACGACCTTGCCCTGCCGCCTGCCAATCTCGAGGGGCTCGACGAGCTGGTCGAGCCGCTCACGCTGGTCAAGGTGCACGATTGCGGCCATTTCGTCCCGTGGGAAGCGCCGCAAAAGGTCAACGACGCGATGGACAGGTTCCTGACGAACGAGGCTTCAAGCCAGTCGACCCAGGCACCGTGCGCGTGGGCGCGCGCGAGCAGGCGCGGCTCGCCATCGCCCTTCGCGCCCTGCCAATGCCGAACGGTGAGTACGTGGCGGAAGGTCTCGGGATCGGTCTC
>JBFHIF010000348.1:0-2242 GCA_041596595.1 Erythrobacter sp.
GCCGCCTTATCTGATCGAATACACCCGTAACCCCGAATATGCGCTGGGTCCGCACGTAGCCGCGCTCGGCTTCGTGTTCACCAAGGAAGGGCATACCTTGGGCGAAGGGTTTGCCAGCGGCGCGTTCATCGCCCGCCACGGGTCTTGGAACCGCAAGCCGCCTGCCGGTTACGACGTCGTCTACGTCGCCTTCGACGAACGCGGAAATCCGGTCGGCAAGCCCGTGCCGGTTCTGACCGGCTTCCTCAACGATGACGGGACGACCAAGGGGCGCCCGACCTGGGCCGAATGGGCTGGCGACGGGTCGCTGCTGATCTCCGACGATACTGCGGGGATCATCTGGCGCGTGACCTCACCGGGGGCACAGCCGGGAGCGGCGATCAAGCGCGTGACCGGGAAGCGGTTGCCGCCGCAGCGCCAGCTGCGTGATCCGCAGGCGACATTCGAAGAAGACTATCTGCGTCGTCAGGCCGGTCAGCCCCAATAAAGATCAGCCGGACAGGGAGACACCTGCGCGCCCGGCGAGCTCGACCGCATACTGATAGGCGGTGCGGCCCGAACGGTTGCCGCGCGCGATCGCCCAAGACAGCGCCTCGTCCTCGTCAAAGGACAGCCCCGCAGGCTCGGTGTAGCCGCGCAGGATCGCAAGATATGTCTCGCGGTCCGCGGCATGAAATCCGAGCGCAAGCCCGAACCGGTCAGCCAGCGCGAGCGCGTTGTCGCGTTCATCCCCGGGATGCAAAGCCTCGCCTTCATCGGCACTGCGGGTGGTGATTGCACGGCGATTGGCCGTGACCGCGAGCCGAATATGCGGCGGACGCGGCACGATCCCGCCATCGAGCAGGCTCCTGAGAGCCAGCACCTCCTGCGCATCGCCCGCCCCGAAACCGAGATCGTCGATAAACAGCAGGACCGCCTGGTCGTGACCGATTAGCGCGTCGAGCAGCTTTGGAAAGCTCGCGAGGCTACCCGGAGCGAGTTGCACGAGGGTGAGGGCGCCCGGATAGTCTTTCTGCACTGCCACCGTCGCCGCGCGCACCAGCGCCGATTTTCCCATCCCCCGCGCGCCCCATAGCAGCATGTCGTGAGCGGCATGGCCGCTGGCAAGGCGGGTGATATTCGCGTGTGCCGCGCTGCGCTGGCTTTCGATCCCGCGCAGGCGATCAATTTCGAGCGCGTCGATCCGTTCAACCCGATGTGCCGTCACGCCGTCCCAGACGAAGCCGGGATCGGCGTCCCATTCGATCCCGCCCTCGGTTGGACCGGCGAGCCGTTCTAGCGCGTTGGCAATGCGTGCAAGGGGATCGCCCTGGTCGCTCAAGGGGTCGTCATCCTATCCGCCCAGCTTCGCGGCGGGGATCGTGTAGAGCAGATCCGCTCCGGCGGTCGCGCTCGCCATGAGCCCGGCGGCTTCGGGCACGATTCGGTCGAGGAAAAAGCGGGCGGTTACCGGCTTGGTCTCGGCCAGTGCCGGCGCGGCGCCATCGGCCACGGCCTGCGCCTGCTTGAGCAGCTGCCATCCCGCGACAGCAACAGCGGCCATCGTGCAGAACGGCACGCTTCCCGCGAGCCTGTCGTCGAGGCTCGCCTCGTCCTGCATCCAGCGCGCGGTCGCCGCGCAATCGCGGGCCAGATCGGCCAGCGAAGCCTCGCCCGATTTCTCGCCCTCACGCGCGATGTCTTCGAACAGTGAAAGTATCGCCGACCCACCATCAAGGCCCAGCTTCCGGGTTACGAGATCGGCGGCCTGGATCCCGTTGGTTCCCTCGTAGATCGGAGCAATCTTGGCGTCACGCCAATGCTGTGCCGCGCCGGTTTCCTCGATGAAGCCCATCCCGCCGTGGACCTGGATGCCGAGCCCGGCGATCTCGACCCCGACATCGGTGCCCCACGCCTTGAGCATGGGGACCAGCACCTCGGCCCGGTTCTTGGCGTCCTCGTCGCCCACCGTGCCGCGGTCGACCTGGCCCGCACAATAGTAAAGCAAGGCGCGCACCGCTTCGGTGAGCGATTTCATTCGCAGGATCATGCGGCGCACGTCGGGATGCTCGATGATCGCAACGGGGTTCTTGTCCGGCGATCCGGCGCGGGCCGACTGGACCCGTTCGATCGCATAGGCCAGCGCCTGCTGGGTGGCGCGCTCCCCGATCTGGACACCCTGATTGCCGACATTGATCCGCGCGTTGTTCATCATCGTGAACATGGCGGCAAGACCGCGATTGGGCTCGCCCACCAGCTCCCC
>JBFHIF010000349.1:0-2235 GCA_041596595.1 Erythrobacter sp.
CATCGTAAAGTTCGCGTCCGCGCAGATAGGCATCATAGGCCGCGACGCTCTGTGTGCCGCCTGGTTGTCCGCCAGCGTCCGTGTCATCCATCTGCGCTGCCAGTTCTTGTGCAACCGCGCTTGCGATGGCGGCCTGAAGCTCGAAGATCGACGCTATCGGCTGGTCGTAGGCGAGCGGCAGCACCGCGAACCCGGTCTTGCCGTCGATCAGTTCGGCGTTGACCGCGATCCGATCCTCGCTCTGGCGCACATTGCCATCGAGCAGAAATGCAACGCCGAGCGCCTTGGCAATCGATGGCGCATCCTTGTCGGTCTCGCGAAAGCTGTTCGACGAGGTTTCGGCGGCGACCTGGAGAAGCGGGTTGCGCGCCAGTTGCGAGCGGATTTCGCTCGCGAGGCCTCCGGCAAATCCGGTTTCTCCGTCCGCACCGCCGATCGGGTCGAAGGGCAGGACCGCGAGGCTGCTGGGCTTGGCCCCTCCACCCAAAAAGCCGCCCTGCCACAGCGCCATCCCACCAAGGCCCGCAAGCGCCAGCGCTCCGCCCCCGATCGCGGTGCGGCGGTCAATGTGCACCCGCTTGCGCGCCGGGGGCATGGGCGGCGGGATGAATGGCTGGTCGCAAGTCCCGCGGTCGCGCAGCTTGGCGACGGAATGGACCAGCCGTTGCATCTGGGGATCGCGGGGATCATCGTGCGCGTTCGAAATATCGATGCACTGGAACTGGCGGAACCCGAGCGGCGGCTCCGATCCGTCGAGCGATACCGGCACCAGGCATCCGCGGTCGCGCCCCCGGGTCGCCTCGTCGCACACCCAGTGCGAACGGATCGAGGTCTGCGACCACAGGACAATGACGGCATAGGCAGTCTCGAGCGCGTCTTCGGTAACCTCGTTGAAGCGCACCCCGCCTTCGAGCAGCGCGTCCCACCAGACCTTGATCCCGGCTGCCTCAAGCGCGTCGATCACTGGGCGGGCCAGCGCCTCGTCGCTGCGCGAATAGCTCAGGAAGACGGCACGCTCGTCCCCTCCATTGTCGTCGCTTGGTGTGCTGTCATCCCCCTCGCTGACGCGCACGCGGATCCTCCCTCAAGCCCAGTCAGGCGCATGATTGCGTCAGTTTGCCTCAGAATCAAAGGAGAAACCGCCCTTTGCGCGGCGCGGCGCGGCTTGTAGCGGGATCGATTGCAATCTACTCCGGATGGCATCGGCAGGGAAATCCGGGGGGAATGGCGATCGGCAACGGGGATACAGATCGGTATCGCTGCGCGTCTTCGGCGCCGCCGCTGCCATGCCCGCGTTTCGTTGTCGGGGTGACGGGCCATCGCAGCAGCCATCCCTCCTTTCCCGCAGATGCGAGCGAACTCGACCGCGTCATCGCTGCGCTATTCGAGCGGATCGACCGGCAGGTAGCCCGGTGCCGGATGCCCGAGCAAGGACTTGAGCCCGAGCGCACGCGGCTGGTCACGCTGCTGGCCGACGGGACGGACCATCACGCCGCGCTCGCGGCCCTCGCGCGCGGCTGGGAACTGGTAAGCCCGCTTCCCTTCGGCCAGAGGCTCAACGCTGCGATCAACGCCAAGCCGCCAAGCCCGGCGGATGCGCGCGCGATCCTTTCGGCTGAACGGCCCGCCGATCCGGCCACCGCAGCGCGGGTCGAAGCAATCGACGGGCTGACCGGACAGGCGCGCCTGTTCGAGCTTGCCGACGAGGACGAGAGGATCGGCCGCAGTCTGCTCGCCGCGCTCGACCGGCCCGACGATCCCGATGTTCTCTCGAGGTTCATCGTCGAGACCTCGCGCCGCGCCGCGCTCGCCGGACGGATCCTGATCGAGCAGGCGGATATTGTGATCGCGGTGTGGGACGGCGGATCGACCGCGCACATCGGGGGTACAGGGCACACGGCGCGGCTTGCGCTCGAGGCGGGATCGCCGGTGCTCTGGATAGACCCTTCGCGGCCTGCCGAATGGGAAATCCTGCTCACTCCCGAGGCGCTGGCGAGCGCGGGTGAGGGACGCCGTGGCGGGTCACGCGAAAACGATGCGCTCGAGCGGATCGTCGAACAGGCAATCGGGCTCGCCCAGCCGCGTGTCCCTGGTCGGTATTCCGGCACGCGGGCTCTCGCGCCAGGCGCTTGGACTACGCGCAGTTCCTTCGCGAGCCACGCCTTCCGCCGGGTCGAGGCCTTGTTTGGCGACACCGGCTGGCGCCAGCGCCTGCGCTCCCTGCGCCAGACATAC
>JBFHIF010000350.1:0-2217 GCA_041596595.1 Erythrobacter sp.
CACGATCCCGTCGATCGGGCTGAAGACCGGCACGGGGTCTTCGCCGAGCAGGCCCACGATCATCGCCAGCAGATCACCTTCGCGCACCGGGTCCCCCGATGTCTTTGCGAGGTGGGCGACCCCGCCGCGGGTCGAACGCACCCACTGGGTCTTGTTCGAGCGGGCGGGCACGCCGACCTCGGTCAGCCCGTCATCGGCATCGATCATGCCGAGATGGGCGAGCACGCGGAGCACCCCGGCAGTCCCCGTCTCGATCGAAAGGTCGTCAAAGCGCAGCGCCTCGCCCGCTTCGAGCAGCAGCATGTCGACGCCATGCTCGCTCGCCAGCGCGCGCAGCGAGCCTTCGCGCAAGGGCGCCTCGATGATGACCGGCGCTCCGAACGCCATTGCCAGTTCGACCAGCTGCGGATTGCCTGCCGCGATCCGCATCTGGGGAAGGTTGTAGCGATGCACCGCGGCCGAGTGGATATCGATGCCGAGATTGGATCGCGACACCACCTCGCTGAAGAAGACATGCGCCATCTGCCCCGCCAGCGAACCCTTTTCGTGGCCGGGGAAACAGCGGTTGAGATCGCGGCGATCGGGCAGATACCGGGTGTGGTTGAGGAAGCCGAAGATGTTGACGGCGGGAACGAGTATCACCGTGCCTGTCAGGTTGGCGGGGTCGAGTTCGCGCGCCAGCCTCTGGACCACCGGAGTGCCGATCACCTCGTCGCCATGAATCGCAGCGCTCACGAACACAGTCGGCCCGGGCCGCTCGCCGTGCACGACCCTTAGCGCCAGATGCGAATCGTAGCCCGTCGCCATCGTCGTGATCGTAAGCGAGACATCCTCGCTCTGACCCGGCGCGATCTCGCGGCTTCCGATCCTGAAATGATCGGCCTTGTCCTGTGCCATCGCCCCGTCTCCCGTCGCACGGGGATTTCCCGTATGCCCGCTTTCCTTCTTGCCGTGGGGCGAAGCAGTCCACAACCGGTGAGTTTCAGCTTCTCGACAAATCCGGCCGCGTTCCGGATTTCCCACCATCAAGCTTGGCGAAGCCTCTTTGCTAATCGGGCTTCAGCTTCTATGGCGCGGCGGCAATGGCAAAGCCCAAACCCCTAGAATTCGACAAGCAGAAGATCGTCGCCGAAAACCGGCGCGCGCGTTTCGACTATCATATCGAGGACAAGTTCGAGGCCGGACTCGCGCTGCAGGGGACCGAGGTCAAGGCCCTGCGCGCGGGCGAGGCCAGCATCGCCGAAAGCTATGCCGAGGTGCGCGACGGCCAGGTCTGGCTGGTGAATTCGAACATCCCCGAATACAGCCACGGCAACCGCCAGAACCACGAGCCGCGCCGGGCGCGCAAGCTGCTGCTCAACGGGCGGCAGATCAATCGGCTGTTCGGCGCGGTCGAGCGCAAGGGGATGACGCTTGTTCCACTATCAATCTATTTCAATTCGAAGGGCCGCGCGAAAGTCGAGCTCGCTCTGGCCAAGGGCAAGCAGGCGCACGACAAGCGGGCGACCGTCAAGGAACGCGACTGGAAGCGCGACAAGGCGCGGCTGATGCGCGAAAAGGGATGATCGCAGCGGCGCAAGCCGGGCCGGAGTTTGCATCTGGTCTCCCCATAATCGCACCCCATATGCCCATTCATGGAATCCGCGCGGCAACTGGGCGATAAACACTTGCTAAACGGGCGGATGCTGCGCGAAGGCCGCAATCGATCATGAAACCAAGGTTTTCCTTCAAACGGCCCTCGAAGACATGGGCAGCGGACACGATCCGCAAATACATGCCCACGCGCGAGGAAATGGCGGACAATCGCTATCTCGCGCCGATCGCGCATCGGTTCCTGTCGCCCGAATTGTGGCGGTTCACCCGCCGTTCGGTCCCCCGCGGTGTGGCACTAGGGCTGTTCTCGGCTTTCATCATTCCGCTGGGGCAGATTTTCTTGGCAGCGTTCCTCGCTTTGCCGGCGCGCGCCAATGTTCCGCTGGCGGCGCTGGTCACTTTCGTCACCAACCCGTTCACCTTCCCGTTCTGGGCGGTGGTAGCGAGCAAGGTGGGCAAGTTCGTGCTCCAGGTCGATGCGGCCACCACCGGTGTTGCCTCGGGACAGCTCGAAAGCGGCGCGTGGCAATGGGCGATCGACTTTTTCCAGCTGGCCGGAGTTACAGTGGTCGGGTTCATGACGCTCTCGGTCATCACCGCTGCCATCGGCTATCTGATCGCCGG
>JBFHIF010000351.1:0-2216 GCA_041596595.1 Erythrobacter sp.
AGAGGATCACCCGGCCATCGACATTGCGCGCGGCGCGGCCGATGGTCTGCACCAGCGAGGTTTCGGAGCGCAGGAAGCCTTCCTTGTCGGCATCGAGGATGCACACGAGGCCGCATTCGGGAATGTCGAGCCCTTCGCGTAGCAGGTTGATGCCGACCAGCACGTCATATACGCCAAGCCGGAGATCACGGATCAACTCGATACGTTCCAGCGTCTCTACGTCGCTGTGCATGTAGCGCACGCGCACGCCTGCCTCGTGCATGAATTCGGTCAGGTCCTCGGCCATGCGCTTGGTCAGCGTCGTTACCAGCGTGCGATAGCCCTTGGCGGCGGTCTTCTTGCACTGGTCGATGCAGTCCTGGACCTGGTCCTCGACCGGGCGGATCTCGACCGGCGGATCGATCAGCCCGGTCGGGCGGATCACCTGCTCGGCAAACACCCCGCCGGTCTGCTCCATTTCCCATGATCCGGGCGTCGCCGAAACGCAGAAGGTCTGCGGGCGCATCGCGTCCCATTCGTTGAAGCGCAAGGGGCGGTTGTCGATGCACGAAGGAAGGCGGAATCCGTATTCGGCGAGGGTGATCTTGCGGCGATGGTCGCCGCGCGCCATCGCGCCGATCTGGGGAACCGTCTGGTGGCTCTCATCGACGAACAGCAGCGCGTTTTCGGGCAAATATTCGAACAGGGTGGGCGGCGGCTCGCCGGGCAGACGCCCGGTGAGAAAGCGCGAATAGTTCTCGATCCCGTTGCAGCTTCCGGTCGCCGCGATCATTTCGAGATCGAAATTGGTGCGCTGTTCGAGCCGCTGGTGTTCGAGCAGCTTGCCTTCCGCCTCGAGCTCCTTGAGCCGCTCGGCAAGCTCGAACTTGATCGCCTCGCTCGCCTGTTTCATCGTCGGGCCGGGCGTCACGTAGTGCGAATTGGCGAAGACCCGGACCTTTTCGAGCACCGCGCCCTTCTTGCCGGTGAGCGGATCGAATTCGGCAATATCCTCGATCTCGTCGCCGAAGAAGCTGATCCGCCACGCCGTGTCCTCGAGGTGCGAGGGAAACAGTTCGAGACTGTCGCCGCGCACGCGGAAATTGCCGCGCGCGAAGGCGGCATCGTTGCGCTTGTATTGCAGCGCGACGAGCTTGCGGATCAGCTCGCGCTGGTCGACCGTTTCGCCCGCCTTGATGTCGAACACCATCGCCGAATAGGTCTCGACCGAGCCGATACCGTAAAGGCACGAGACCGACGCCACGATGATCACGTCATCGCGTTCGAGCAGCGCGCGCGTGGCGGAGTGACGCATCCGGTCGATCGCCTCGTTCACGCTCGATTCCTTCTCGATATAGGTATCCGAGCGGGGCACGTAGGCTTCGGGCTGGTAGTAATCGTAATAGCTGACGAAATACTCGACCGCGTTGTGGGGAAAGAAGCTCTTCATCTCGCCGTAAAGCTGCGCGGCGAGGATCTTGTTGGGCGCGAGGATCAGCGCGGGCCGCTGCAATTCCTCGATCACCTTGGCCATGGTGAAGGTCTTGCCCGAGCCGGTCACGCCGAGCAGGGTCTGGGTCTTGTCGCCCGCCCTTGCACCGGCGACCAGTTCGGCGATCGCGGTTGGCTGATCGCCCGCTGGCTCGTAATCGGATACGAGTTCGAACCTTCTGCCCGGCATGGATTTTTCCGGGCGAGCGGGGCGGTGCGGAGTAAAGTTCTCCCCTGTCTCAGGCTCGTCGAGCCCGCGTCTGATCACCAGTTCGGCCATGGCGGCAGATATGGGGACGGTTGGTGCTTTCGGCAATTCCTTAAGCGTTTCGTGCGAGGATGCGATCGAAACGGACCCGAAAGGACCCGCTATGCGCCCGACCCAAACGGTTGCCCTGGCCGCGCTGCCACTGCTCGCCGCCTGCGCCGAGGACGTGCCCGAGAACGTGCCGCTGCACGGGCAGTGGGAGCTGACGCAGACGGTCGACAGCGTCACCGTCAATGGCATGATGTTCGCCGGTTCCGATCTTCCCCCGGGGCTGCTGCTCGAACTCGAAGGCACCCAGAACGTGTGCGGTGAACCGCTCTATATCGATCGCGACTGGCAGGCGCGCGACATTGCGCGGCGCACGCGGGGGCAGTGCGAACTCGACGATTATTCGCACGACGATTCCTCCGCTCGCTTTGGCGGGACCTGCAGGCTCGAAACCGAAAACGTGGTCTATACCCCGGCGATCAGCGGGACG
>JBFHIF010000352.1:0-2214 GCA_041596595.1 Erythrobacter sp.
CCGGCAATGGCACAGATAGGCCTGCGCCGGGTCGATCTTAGCCGCGTAGCGCACCGCGCCGCATTGGCAGCCGCCCCGCATAGCGCGCTTGTCGCTCATCGCCGCTCGAGGCCTTTCTGCGCCATGCGCCATTTCGCGGTTTCAATGCGGTCCTGACCGAAGAACGGCTCGCCTTCGAACACGAAGGTGGGCACGCCCCAATGGCCGGCCGCCTCGAGCGCGCGCTGGTTTTCGGCAATCTCGGCATCGAGCGCTTCGGCATCGCTGCTTGCCTCCGCTTCAATCTCCGCAAAATCGAGACCTGCGCGCGAAGCCGCTCCCGCGAGGTGATCGCCTTCGTGCCAGTTATCTACCTCGCCAGACCAGATCAGCCGCGCCGCCTCGTCGGCGAATGCGATCCCCTGCCTGCGCCTCGCGGCGGCCTGGCCGAGACGGCAGATGCGATGAATATGCGGCTGCTCTTTGGCGATCTCGCGGGTCGAGAAATCCTGCACCACCGGATCGGGGCGCGGCCAACGCATCGGAATACCGAGCATTTCTGCGGTTCGGAACGAATCCATCAGGATATAACGCGGCGCCAGCGGATTGCCGGTGAACAACAGGTCGGGATTGCGGATCGCGATCGGCCAGACGACCTTCAAGGCAATATCGAGGTCGTAATCGCGCGCCATCGCGCGGTAACGCCCGATCGCCAAATAGGAATAGGGCGAACGGAAACTGAAGAACAGGTCGGCGGCCAGCGTCATGCGCTAGAGCCTAGCGTGCTTCAGCGGAAAAAACACTGGGTCCCGGCATAGAGCATCGAGAGCCTGCTTTCTTCGAAGAACCCGCCGAGCCGGTCGCCCAGAGCGAACTCTTCGCCGAGCGTGCTGTCGCTGATCGGTGTATAGCCATCGAGTGCCTCGATTGCAGTGCGCTCGGCACCAATTGCGAGCCCGCCCGCGGTGCGGATCGAATCCGACGGTTCTCGCCAATTCCAGCCGACCAGGCTGCCTTCCTGGAAATGCACCGTCAGTCCGCCGGGAAAACTCGCAAAGCCAAGCGGACCCGAGCCACATTCGGCGTTTTCGCCGCTGTCATCCGGTTTGCCGATTGCCCGCGAGAGCGCTGCCTCCACCTCGCTCTGGCCTGCGGCGAAGTAGAATGCCTCTGCCCCCGCATCGAGGCCATCTGCACGCAGTACGACCTCGTTGGCGGCGACACTGGGCGCAGCGGCGCGCGGTTCGGACTGCTCGGCAGGGCTCGGCACCGTGCCGCTGTCGCAGGCGGCGAGCGCGAGAAAAGCGAGTGTCAGGACAACCGGGCGCAAGGCGATCATCCTTTCTTGAGGTGCCGCCGGCCGAGCAATTCGGCGATCTGCACCGCATTGAGAGCAGCGCCCTTGCGCAAATTGTCCGAAACGCACCACAAGGTGATGCCGTTTTCGACCGTCGGATCCTCGCGCACGCGGCTGACATAGGTCGCGCTGTCGCCCGCGCATTCGACCGGGGTGACGTATCCCCCGTCCTCGCGCTTGTCGACGAGCATGATGCCCGGTGCTTCGCGCAGGATATCCTGGGCCTGCTCGGCGCTGATCTCGTTTTCAAATTCGATGTTCACCGCCTCGGAATGGCCGACAAAGACCGGCACGCGCACGCAGGTCGCGTTCAATTTGATCTTGGAGTCGAGGATCTTCTTGGTCTCGACCACCATCTTCCATTCTTCCTTGGTCGAACCATCGTCGAGGAAGCTGTCGATATGCGGGATCACGTTGAAGGCGATCTGCTTGGTGAACTTGGACGGATCGACCGGGTCGCCGACGAAGATCGCGCGGCTCTGCTGAAACAGCTCGTCCATCCCTTCCTTGCCCGCGCCCGAGACCGACTGGTAGGTCGAGACCACCACGCGCTTGATCGTCGCTGCGTCGTGCAGCGGCTTCAGCGCGACGACCAGCTGCGCGGTCGAGCAATTGGGATTGGCGATGATGTTGCGCTTGGAATAGCCATCGATCGCGTCCGGGTTTACCTCCGGCACGATCAGCGGCACGTCGGGCTCCATCCGGTAGAGCGAGGAATTGTCGATCACCACGCAACCTGCAGCGGCGGCCTTGGGCGCGTATTCCTTGGTCGGGCCGCTGCCGACCGCGAACAGGGCGATGTCCCAGCCGTTCCAGTCAAAATGCTCGATATTGCGGCATTTGAGCATCTTGCCGGTGTCGCCGAACTCGACCTCGGA
>JBFHIF010000353.1:0-2209 GCA_041596595.1 Erythrobacter sp.
ACGCCGCCTGCTTGCGGGGTGCTAGACGCGGCGCGGACCCTCGGCGAGCAACAAGGCGCGGTCATCGCTGCCCTGCCCGATCGACCCAATGAGCGGCTGGTCTACAGTTGCAAGGCCAAGGCCGGCTCAGGCGGCGGCGAGCAGTAGGACCATTTCTGGCCGATCAGGCCGCGAGCGTCTCGCCCGACAGAGTAATCCGGTGCATCTCGCGGCGGTGTCCGGCATAATCGTTGATCGCGTTGTGCCAGGTCGTGCGGTTATCCCAGATCGCCACGGTTCCGGGTCGCCATTGCAGACGGCACTGGTTGTCCCCGGTCAGTGCAGCCTCGCACAGCCTTTGTAACAGGGGCAGGCTTTCCTCGCGCGATCGGCCCACGAAATTGATCGTGAAGGCGGAATTGACATAAAGGAGCCTGCGGCCGGTCTGCGGGTGACGGATCACCACCGGATGCACCGCGCCCGTCTTGAGATCCTGCCCCCGAAGTTCACCGCCCATGTCTGTCTGCGCGTAGAGCCCGTCGGCCTTATATACATGGTCGGCGGTGTGAAACGCCTCGAGCCCTTCGATCTCCTGCTTGAGATCATCGGGCAAGGCATCGTAGGCCGCGCCCATATGCGCCCATTCGGTGTCGCCCCCGCTGGGGGGTAGCTCGCGTGCAACGAGAACCGATCCCATTGCAGGGATCTGGTCGTAGGAATGGTCGGTGTGCCACGCGCCCCCGATATTCGTCTGCTGGTCGGCTTCCTTCTTGACGATGGCGATCTCGCCGAAATCCCGGTCGAGAGGGAAATAGTTGTTCACGTCGATCCCGCCCCAGCGGCGGCCGAAACGCAGATGGTCCTCTGGGGTAAACTGCTGGTCACGAAATACCGCGACCCCGTGTTCGTAGATCGCGTTCTTGATCGCGCTCATCTCCGCGTCGCTGCAACTCGCCAGCGAGACGCCGAAAATCTCCACCCCGCATTCTGGGGCCATGGGGGTCAGGTGCATGACAGGTCCTCGCTCGCTTACTTACCGATCGGTAAGCGATATGCCACAGCCTCGTTTCTCATGCAAGACGACCTCTCAAGGTCCGCCTTCGCTTGCGCTATCGGGAATCTATTGCTAGGCGCGCGCCAGCCTTGCCGGGACCCTTTGCCGGACCCGGAATCGCGAGGCGATGCAACGTTATTCTCGAAGCCCCTGAAGGACATCGAAGCGCGTGGATATTTCCGCCGGTATACAGGCCAGCCTTGCAGGCCGTTACGCCTCCGCCCTATTCGAACTCGCCAGCGAGGCGGGGACGATCAGTGCGGTCGAATCCGATCTCGAAAAGCTGCGCGATGCGCTGCGCGAATCGGACGACCTGCGCGCTGCGACAACCAACCCGCAGCTCTCGCGCGATCAGCAGGGCAAGGCGGTGTCCGCAGTTGCGGGCCTGCTCGGCCTTGCACCTCTGACCACCAATTTCCTCGGTGTGCTGGCGCAGAATCGTCGCCTCTCCGCACTTCCGGGCGTGATTGCGGCGTTCAAGATGATCGCCGCCGCCCAGCGTGGCGAGGTCACCGCCAAGGTCGTCAGCGCGCACCCGCTTACCGACAGGCAGCTGGCCGAGCTCAAGGATAAGCTCACCCAGCGCGAAGGCCGCACGGTCATGCTTTCTGCCGATGTCGACCCCGATCTGCTCGGTGGTCTCGTCGTCACCATCGGATCGCAGCGCATCGACGCCACGATCCGCACCCGTCTCAACTCGCTTGCCCAGGCCATGAAGGCTTAAAGGACTTTTGAACATGGAAATCCGCGCCGCAGAAATCTCGAAGGTCATCAAGGACCAGATCGCCAATTTCGGCACCGAGGCCCAGGTCAACGAAGTCGGCAGCGTGCTGTCGGTCGGTGACGGCATCGCCCGCATCCACGGCCTCGACAAGGTCCAGGCCGGTGAAATGGTCGAATTCGCCAATGGCATCCAGGGCATGGCCCTGAACCTCGAAGCCGACAATGTCGGCGTCGTGATCTTCGGCTCGGACGCCGAGATCAAGGAAGGCGACACCGTCAAGCGCACCGAGACCATCGTCGACGTTCCGGTCGGCAAGGGCCTGCTCGGCCGTGTGGTCGATGCCCTTGGCAACCCGATCGACGGCAAGGGCCCGATCGAAGCGACCGAGCGCCGCCGCGTCGAAGTAAAGGCGCCGGGCATCATCCCGCGTGAATCCGTATCGGAGCCGGTGC
>JBFHIF010000354.1:0-2201 GCA_041596595.1 Erythrobacter sp.
CCCCCGAAGGAAGGTGCCTACCCGCGCCGTCCGGCTGATAGGCAAGAACCCCTCAACCGCTGTTATTAAGTAAATCCACGAAAAAATACAAATCCCGCAAGAAATACCGCGCTTGCCTTGGCGTGTCCCCCCTGCAACGGGAGTAGATCTTTTTCGTGCAACAATAACCGAGTCGCCCCCATGACCGATTCCGACCTCGCTCTTGCCAACGCCCTAGCCGACGCTGCGGGCGACGCGATCCGTCCGCTGTTCCGCGGTGAATGGGGCGAAGAGCGCAAGCCCGACGCCACTTTCGTCACCGAAGCGGACCGCGCCGCCGAAGCCGCCATGCGCGCGATCATAGAGGAGCGCTTTCCCGATGATGGGATCATTGGCGAGGAATATGGCCGGCGCAATGAAGGCGCAGGGCGTCAATGGGTGCTCGACCCGATCGACGGCACGACCAGTTTCATCGCCGGCCGCCCGATCTTCGGAACGCTGATCGCGCTGCTGCAGGATGGCTGGCCGATCCTGGGAATCATCGACCAGCCGATCGCGCGTGAACGCTGGGTCGGGCGGATTGGCAAGGGCACGAGTTTCAACGGAAAGCCCGTTCGCACCCGTGCGCTCAAGGATCTGGGTGATGCGGTGCTCGGGACCACCAGCCCCCACCAGTTTTCTGGCGGGGATGTCGATGCCTTCATGGGGGTCGCCAAATCGGTGACCGAGCGCAAGATCATCTATGGCGGGGATTGCTATAATTATGGTCTGGTGGCCAATGGCCATGTCGACCTCGTGGTCGAGGCGGGGCTGCAGATCTACGACTATGCCGCGCTTGTCCCCGTGGTCGAAGGCGCGGGAGGATTGATGAGTGACTGGCAGGGCAATCCGCTCGACGCCCAGAGCGATGGCCGGGTGATCGCACTGGGCGACCCCGCACGGCTCGAAGACGTGCTCGAAGCAATGGGATAGCTCGACAGAGCGCGCGGACGGGCCGGTCACGCGCTTCGAATCGCTTGCATTGCGGCCCGAAATCTTTATGTGCGCGAGCCTCACGACACGGTTTTTCGAGTCCGGCCTGGCGACAAAGGGCTGCCAGGGCTGGTCCAATGTGTCTCGAACAAGGAGATGAAAATGCCCAAGCTCAAGACCAAGAGCGGTGTGAAGAAGCGTTTCAAGATCACCGCAACGGGCAAGGTCAAGCACGGCGTGGCCGGCAAGCGCCACCGCCTGATCAGCCACAATGCGAAGTATATCCGCCAGAACCGCGGCACCACCGTCCTGTCGGAAGCCGACACCAAGACGGTGAAGAAGTGGGCGCCCTACGGGCTCGACTGATCGCGCAATAAGGAGAAATTGATATGCCTCGCATCAAACGCGGCGTGACCACTCGCGCCAAGCACAAGCGGATTCTCGACCAGGCCAAGGGCTATCGCGGTCGCCGCAAGAACACCATTCGTATCGCTCGTCAGGCCGTCGAAAAGGCCGGCCAGTATGCCTATCGCGACCGCAAGGCGAACAAGCGCAATTTCCGTGCGCTCTGGATCCAGCGCATCAACGCCGCTGTCCGCGCCGAAGGGCTCACCTATTCGCAGTTCATGCATGGCGTGAAGCTTGCCGGGATCGAGCTCGATCGCAAGGTGATGGCCGATCTCGCCATGAACGAGGAAGCTGCGTTCAAGACGATCATCGTCCAGGCCAAGGAAGCGCTTCCCGCCTGACGATCCCTGTCTCTCGCCGTTCTTGAACGGTCGTGAAGCAGGACCAAAGACACAATCCGGGGGGCGAGCCACGCGCTCGGCCCCCTTTGTGTTTGGGCTCGCGCTCGCAGACACCGGACCGACAGCGGTCTCGCCGTCGCACACGCGGTCCTTGTGCGTAGGAACCCATTAAGGTTACTAATGCGCCCATGACGACGGGCCTCTCCTCCGCAGCAAGTCTGGGCAGCGATTACTCCGTCCGCAGCGACTTCTACGCGCCGCCAGCCCAGTTCGAGGGATGCTTCACCACGTTCTACCGAATGGAGCTCACCGTTAAGGACGGGGGCACCGTGTCCGACCTGCTTCAGCCCGAATGGGCAAACCTGCGCTTCTTTACCGGCTCACGCCCGGTCGCCCGGATCGCCGAGCATGCCGTATCGGGCGCGCGTTTCAACGCCACCGGTCCCAGCTCGCTCCCCTGCCGCTTCGAACTCGGTTCGGCGCGGATGTGGGGGATCGGCC
>JBFHIF010000355.1:0-2185 GCA_041596595.1 Erythrobacter sp.
CGCCGCGCGATACAATATCGCGCGGCGCGGCAAACCGGCAGACGCCAGGCGTTATTCCTTAGCGTCTTCCTTTTTCTCGGGCGTCACCTCGGCCTCGGCCTTTTCGGCCTCCTTGCGCCGTTCGAAGGTGGCGAGCATCTTCTTGTCCATCTCCGCGTCGATCTGCTCAGCGAAATCGGGGAAGTGGTCTTCTTCTTCCTCGTCGATATGATGGCGATAGCGATCATCGAGCTGCTTGAACTTCTGCAACCAGGCTGACGAACTCATCTCGGTCGCGGCGAGATCATTGAGCATTTCCTCGATCTCGTGATGTTCCGCGACCGAATGGCGCGTCTCGTCGTTGACTTCGGGTTCGCTGAGCATCTCGGCATAGACGGATTGCTCCTCGGCCGAGGCGTGGGCCTTCAATTCCTTGGTCAGTTCGGTGAACAAGGATCGCCTTTCCTCGCTTTCGCCCTGCGTCTGGGCGATCCTGTCGAGCAGTTCGCGGTGGCGATCGTGATCGCCCTTGATCCGTTCGAGAACCTTGGGTTGCTGGCTCATTCAGATGCTCCTTGAGTGGTTTCCCGGATCAACGGTCGATCATCGCGCGCGTTCCGCGAACTTGTGCGCGCGGCAGACAGTCTCCACATGACGCGGATGCAGTTTCACGAGCCAAGCCCCGACCAATTCGAACTGACCGCGCGCGCCACGCTCGATCGCCTGCCCGAGGAGTTCCGCGAACACCTGAGGCCGGTGGTCCTGCGGATCGAGGAATTCGCGACTGAGGAGCAGCTTGCGGGCGTAGGGATAGCCAATCGCTGGGAGCTCACCGGGCTCTACGAAGGGGTTCCGCTGACCGAGCAATCCTCGTGGTCGAGCGGCGATCTCCCCCCGGCGATCAGCCTGTTTCGCCAGCCGCTGCTGCGCGAGATGCGCGAGACCGGAGTGGAATTCGAGGCGCTGGTACGACACGTGGTGATCCACGAGGCGGGCCACCATTTCGGCTTTTCCGATGACGACATGCACCGGCTCGAGGACAGCGTTGCCGACTGATCGACAGGGTCTGCGGCGGATCGCAGACCCACACATGGAAAACTTGGCCAGATTACCGCAATGAGAGGTTGCCAAGCCGCCGATGCCCCCTTATGTGCCGCTCCACCCGCGCGCCAGTAGCTCAGCTGGATAGAGTACCTGACTACGAATCAGGCGGTCGGAGGTTCGAATCCTTCCTGGCGCGCCAAGAAAGCCCATCCCGATACGGGGTGGGCTTTTTTGTTTGTGCGCGGTCGGCGGGTGGGGTCAGCGGGTCGGTTCTGCAAGGCGGGCAAACAGCTGCCCGGCGAGAGCGACATCGAGCGGCGGCTTGTCGAGCATCGCCACTTCCGCGGGCGTGAACCAGCCGATCGATTCGCCTTCCAGCGCCTGCGGTTGCCCCGAATAGCGCGCGATGGTGTAAAGCAGGATGACAATCCGGGTTTGCCCGTCCTCGGCCCATCCCTCGGCGAAATGGACAGGGGCACAATCGCCGGACGCAATCTCGATGCCGAGTTCCTCGTGCAATTCCCGTGCGAGCGATTCGACAGGGATTTCCGTGTCTTCCACCTTGCCGCCGGGGAATTCCCACAAGCCCCCATGATGCTTTTCCCGGGGCCGCTGGTGCATGAGCCAGCGCCCGCCCTCACCCGCAATCGCCCCCGCGACGACCAGTATCCAGCGCGGTTTCATGTCGGGATTTTTGCCATCATCGGCCTGCTCATAAACCTTTTCTTAAACCCTAGGGGCAATACCGGTGGCTGTCAGGAACGAATTGACAGGTGAGCCATGAGTTGGACGTCTTTCATTAAGCGAATGGGAAGCGACACCTCGGGTGCAACAGCTGTCGAGTATGGCCTGATCATCAGCCTGATCGTCCTTGCAATGGTCGGTGCTCTCCAAGGCGTAGCCACGGAGACCAGCAATACCTGGAGCAGGGTCGAGACGGCAACGGTGGGTGCGATGAACAAGTAGGAGCGACGGGGAAAAACCCGAATTAGGAATTTCTCAAGACCTCCCTCTTACATCCATTCCGTCTGTCCGTTTTGGCGGCGGGCACGGGTACGAAGACTTGAACCAGGAGACTAGACATGAAGTTTTTCAACAAGCTTGCACGCGACGAACAGGGCGCAACTGCAATTGAATACGGCCTTATCGCCGCTCTGATCGC
>JBFHIF010000356.1:0-2169 GCA_041596595.1 Erythrobacter sp.
GCGCGAGCGCGGTGCTTGCCGCCTCGATCTTCCATTTCGGCGAGCACTCGATCTCCGACGCGCACCGCGCCTTGCGCGAGGCGGGCTTGCCCGCGCGCGGGGTTTGATGCCACAGCAGGTGCGCATGAAAACCCACACCGACATTCTTTCGCGGCTCGAGAAAACGATCGCCGCCCGCCGCGCCGCTTCGCCGGATGAAAGCTACGTCGCCCGGCTCAATGCCGATGGGCTGCCCAAGATCGCGCAGAAGCTGGGCGAGGAAGCGACCGAGGCGGTGATCGCAGCGCTTTCAGGAAGCAACGAGGAACTGGTTGGCGAGGCTGCCGACGTGCTGTTCCACCTCATCGTGCTTCTCGATGCCAAAGGCGTGTCGCTCGATCACGTTCTCGCCGAACTCGAGCGGCGCGAAGGGGTTTCGGGAATCGCGGAAAAAGCCAGCAGGAGCCAGTGAGCCATGCCGATCGATCCGACCCAGCCATACGATGCCGACAATATCTTCGCCAAGATCCTTCGCGGCGATATTCCGTGCCAGAAGGTTTACGAGGATGACTGGGCCTTTGCCTTCGAGGACATCAGCCCGCAGGCCGAAATCCACACCCTGGTGGTCCCCAAGGGTCACTATGTCAGTTGGGACGATTTCTCCGCCAAGGCGAGCGACGAGGAAATCGCCGGCTTCGTTCGCGCGGTCGGCGAGGTGGCGCGGCGCAAGGGCCTGGTCGAGCCAGGATACCGGCTGCTCGCCAATGTCGGCGCGCATGGCGGGCAGGAAGTCCCGCACCTCCACGTCCATATTTTCGGCGGTGAACCGCTCGGCCCGATGATCGCGCGGCGCTGATCGTCCTGTCGCTCACCGCACACGACCTGGCCCTGCGGCAGCAAGGTATAAAAATCGCATACTTGTGGCGGGAGTCGTGGGGCTGCTAAGCGGCTCGCAAGATCATGACTGTTCAACCTCATCCTCCCGGCGGCGTGCTCGACGGCGCGCGTCACCTCTATGTCGTGCGCGTCTATTACGAGGACACCGCTCTTTCGGGCATCACCTACCACGCCAATTACCTGCGCTGGTTCGAGCGCGCGCGCTCGGATCTGCTGCGATTGCTCGATATCGATCAGCGCGCCGCGATCGAGGCAGGGGAGGGGGCCTACGCGGTTTCGGAAGTGAACCTGAAATACCTTCGTCCTGCAAAGCTGGACGATGACGTAGTGATCGAAACCACCTGCACCGAGCTGGGCGCGGCAAGTTGCCGGATGCACCAGATTGCCCGCCGGGCAACCGGGCAGGGAACCGAAATCCTGTGCGAGGCGTCGTTGAGAGTGGGCTTTGTCTCACCTGATGGCCGTCCGCGTCGCCAGCCTGCCGAATGGCGGGAAGCATTTGCAACCTTCATGGACCAAGGGGCCGCATGACCATTCCGCTTTATTCGATAGCCGCAATGACCGGCACGAGGCTCGACCCCCTCGAACTGTTTCTCGAAGCCGATATCGTCGTCCAGGCGGTGATGGCGGGGCTGATCCTCGCCAGCATCGGGGTGTGGACCATCATCGTCGCCTTTTCGCTTCGCATGGGGCGAATGGAAGCGCGCACGCGCGAATACGAAACCGATTTCTGGGACGCGCGCGATCGCGACGATCTGCTGACCAAGCAGAAGCGCCGCGCCGTGCCTGCTGCCCGAGTGGCGGCAGCCGGCCTCGACGAATGGAAGAAATCGACCGCGGGGGGCGCGCTAGACAAGCCCGCCGCGCGTGATCGGATCGCGGCGGCGATGGACGGGCAGGTCTCCGAAGAGGCGGACGAGCTCGCCTCGCGGCTCAATTTTCTCGCCACCACTGGATCGGTTGCTCCCTTTGTGGGCCTGTTCGGCACCGTCTGGGGGATCATGAACAGCTTCTTCCAGATCGGCGCGCAGGAAAGTTCGAGCCTCGCGGTGGTCGCGCCCGGCATTTCCGAAGCGCTGTTCGCTACCGCGATCGGTCTGTTTGCCGCGATCCCGGCAGTGATCGCCTATAACCGTTTCTCCAACCGGGTTAATCGGTACGAGGCGCGGCTTCATCGTTTTGCCGACCGGGTCCATGCGGGGCTCAGCCGCGAGCTGGACAAGTCCTGATGGGGATGGGTGTCGCCTCGCGTTCGGGTCGTGGTTCGCGCCGCGCGCCTATGGCGGAGATCAA
>JBFHIF010000357.1:0-2167 GCA_041596595.1 Erythrobacter sp.
CCCTCTGCCCGGCGCTCAGTGAACGCGCGATAGCATCGAACCCGTCCGTGTTGACGAGGTGGATGGCGGTCGCGTCTTGGCCGCGGTCAGGCTGGATCAGGTCGGTTGTGTCGTTCATGGCTCATGACTTAGTGACGCAGGCGCACTTGTCACGCGCTTTCCCTCGCAATTTTCCGAAGCGATCGCTACATGGTGAACCATGACCGAATATCAGCTCGTTGAAGGCGAAACCACCGTCTACCGTGACGGCACGATCAAGCTCCACACCGAAGAAGGGTTCGAGGGAATGCGCCGCGCCGGACGGCTGGCCGCGACGATCCTCGACGAAATCGCAGACATGGTCGAGCCTGGCGTCACCACCGGCCAGATCGATGACCGGGTGCGCGAAATGATCCTCGATGCCGGCGCGGTTCCGGCAACGCTCGGCTATCGCGGCTACACCCATTCATGCTGCATCTCGATCAATCACGTGATCTGCCATGGCATTCCCGGCGACAAGGTTTTGAAGGACGGCGATATCCTCAATATCGACGTGACCCCGCTGCTCGATGGCTGGCACGGCGATACCAGCCGGATGTATTTCGCCGGTGAGCCGAGCATCAAGGCCAAGCGGCTCGTCGAAGTGACCTATGAATGCCTGATGCTCGGGATCGAGGCCGCCAAGCCCGGCGCGAGACTCGGCGATATCGGAGCCGCGATCGAGGCCCATGCCCGCCAGTTCCGCTACGGCGTAGTGCGCGAGTTCTGCGGCCACGGACTGGGCCGCCTGTTCCACGATTCCCCCGAAGTGGTTCACGCCGCGAAAGCGGGAACCGGGCCGGAGCTGAAGCCGGGCATGTTCTTCACGATCGAGCCGATGATCAATCTCGGCAAGCCTTGGGCCAAGGTGCTGGGTGACGGCTGGACCGCGGTGACCCGCGACAAGAGCCTCTCGGCCCAGTTCGAACATTCGCTTGCGATTACCGAAGACGGCAACGAGATCTTCACCAAGAGCCCGACCGGGCGGGACAAGCCGCCCTATTGATCTGCCTGATCGAGCAAGGGCGGGGCATGTCCCGCCGGGATCGCAAGGCGATCCTGCTGCTCGCAACGGGCAAGAAAGCGACGAGGACCCGATGGGCTCGATTGCCAACCTGCTGACCATCTATCGGATCGCGGCCGCACCGGTCGTCGCGGGCCTGGCGCTGGCGGGCGCGCGCGATGCGTTCTTCATCGTGTTGATCATCAGCCTTTTCACCGACGCCATCGACGGGCCCATCGCGCGCTGGACCGGGACGGTCTCGCGTCTCGGCGCACGGCTCGACACGATCGCAGACGGTCTGACGACGCTGGCCGGCCTGTTGGGGATCTACATCTTCCACCACCACGCGATGAGCGGGGAAGTCCTGTGGCTCTATGCCTTCCTCGCAAGCTACGGGGCAGCGGGTCTGGCTTGCCTGGTCAAGTTCGGTGTCCTGCCATCCTATCACCTGCCCCTGTCGAAGATCGGCGCGGTGCTGGCGGGGGCTTTCGTGATCTGGCTGGCGATTTTCGGCTATTCGCCCGCCTTCCTGATCGGGGTGCTGGTGGTCGGGATCTTGGGCAATTTCAATTCGCTGGTCAGGACCTTTCAGCTCAAGCAGTTTCCGACGCCGATCGGGATCGAGCCGCAAATCGGCCCGAGCTGAAGGATTTTGCTATTTTCAGCCGACGTTGGGGAGTAAATCGCGCGCGCTTCGGCGAGTCGCCCAAGCGCGTGGGCACCCGCTCTTCTTCGTGCCCGGACTTGTTCTCCCATGGCTACAAATCCCCGTTTCCCCAAGATCACTGCCCTCAGGCTTGCCGCGTCGCGGAAGCGACGCGCCGCGACCAACACCGATCTTGCCGTATGGGTCTGGCTGCTTGCGGCTGCCGCGACGCTTGCGGGTCTGCTCCTGCCTCACGATGCAAGGCTGGTGCAATCGCCCGCGACGGTCGCTGCGAGCCCCCAGCCCGCCCAACGCTAGGCTTCGCGCGCTGCCCTTATCGCGGCTCCCGCCGCGAAGGGCGCGATGGCCACGAGCAGGAGACTGATCGCCGCCACGAAACCGATGCTGGCCGCATCGGTCCTCGCCAGCGCGCCGGCTCCGAAAATCAGGATCGGAAGCGTAAGCGGGATCAGGAGCAGGCCCGAAAGAGCCGCGCCCGC
>JBFHIF010000358.1:0-2158 GCA_041596595.1 Erythrobacter sp.
AGGATATTCGGCAGCGATCTCGCGCGCGTCCTCGACCAGTTCGAGCGCGTCTTCGCGATTGACCCCGCGTTGCGACGTCATTCGCACTTCCATCATCTTCGCCTCGCCCTTGGGCAAACGCCGCAAGCTGATCGCGCCAACCGAGAGAACCTCCGGTGACAGAACGAGGGTGGTGATCCGGCCTCGCAGATATTCGACCAGTTCGTCTTCGAGCACGTCGAGATCGCCGAAGGCCGCTTCTGCCGCCGCAAGCGAGCCGTCGCCTTCGAGCAGCGCCTTCTGGTAGGCCGCGAATTGCCCGCGCCGTGCCTCGTTGAAGGTGAGGAAGTGATAGAGCAGCCAGCTCTGCCCGTAAAAGGCCTGCGAACCCGAACGGCGGCCCCGCTCCTTGGTCTCGGTGTCGAGCAACAGGCGGATGTCCGGGCGCCTGAGCTGGTTCAGTTCACGTCCGCGATGGCGCGCAGGGCGTCCGACGATCAGGCTTCCGTCGCTCTCGAAGCTCGATGAAGCGAAGAATTCCGCCGCACCTTCGCTCAGCCAGCGCGGCATCGGGAACCGGCTCGACGACATCAGGAAGTGATGAGCATATTCGTGGAGCAGGACGGTGGTCGAAAGATCCGGGTAGCCGCTGCGGTGGCGGAGGTCCTGGACGAAGGCGCGGCTTGCGCCTGCACGCGGAATGTAGAAGCCTGCGATCGTCGACCGGCGCGAGCCGGAGGCAAATTCGCGCATTTCTCGGTCGGATCCCACGACGAAGATCGTCAGGCGGTTGGATGGGCTGGGCGGATCGCTGCGGCGGTCGGTGAGAAGCGCGAGCGCGGCGTGATAGCGTTCGAGGTTTTCGGCAAAGCGCCGGATATCGTTTTCGCTGTCGTCGGCGTAAATCACGAAGCGCTCGGTGGATGCCTCGTACCAGGCCGCCTGCGCGGCGGGGGTCAGAGCGGTCATCGCCGCTAAGACGAGGAAGAAAGAGAAAATTCCGCGCAGCATACCATTGCGATTATGACGAAAACCGCGCGCGATCACAATCCTCGGGCCGGGCGGGCGGCGGTCAGCTGCCCAGAGCGGTGCGGCGCTGATCGATATAGGACCAGATGCGGCTGACCACGACCGAGCCTTCACCGACCGCGCTTGCAACCCGTTTGACCGATCCCGCGCGCACATCACCCACGGCATAGATACCATCGGTCGAGGTTTCGAAGGGGCTTTCGCGATCGACCTCGGCGCCGGTGAGCACGAAACCCTTGTCATCAGTTTCGGCGAGATCGGACAGCCAGGCGGTGTTGGGTTCTGCTCCGATCATGATGAACAGCGCGCGCGTCTCGATGCGACGCTCGCCTTCGCGATCCTTGAGGGTTATCGCCTCGAGCCAGTCCTCGCCGTGAAGCGCGGAGACTTCGGCATTGTAATGGATCGTGATCTTGGGATCGGATTCGAGCCTGCGGGTCAGATAGTTCGAGGTGGATTCGGCGAGGCTCCCCGCGCGCACGACGAGGTGAACGTGGCTGGCGCTGCGCGACAGGTGCATCGCCGCCTGTCCCGAGGAATTGCCGCCGCCCACGACCACTGCTTCAGTCTCGGTGCAGAAACGCGATTCCATCTCGGTCGCCGAATAGAAGATCCCCGAACCCTCGAGCGCGCGCAGCCGGGGCAGGGGCAGACGGCGGTATTGCACGCCGGTGGCAATCAGGATCGCATCGGCACAGATCTCGTCCGAATCGTCGAGCTTGGCGCAAAAACTCCCGTCCTCGCGCCGCTCGAGACCCACGACGCGGCGCGGCATGACGAACCGCGTGCCGAACTTGAGCGCCTGGATCTGTCCGCGATTGACCAGGTCCGCTCCGCTGATTCCCGTGGGAAAGCCCATGTAGTTCTCGATCCGGCTAGAAGCTCCCGCCTGGCCGCCGATCGCGAGGTCCTCGACCACCAGCGCGTTGAGCCCCTCGGACCCGGCATAAACCGCCGCAGCGACACCCGCGGGACCCCCGCCGACGATCAGCAGGTCGAAGCTGCGCTGCGAGCAGATATCGAGATCGAGACCGAGATAGCGCGCGATCTTGCGCGGGGTCGGATCGTCGAGCGTGCGGTCCTTGCCGAGGATCACTGCGGGCTCGTTGCCCGAGAGCTCGCACACCCGCGCGGTTTCCTCGTCCTCGTC
>JBFHIF010000359.1:0-2155 GCA_041596595.1 Erythrobacter sp.
CGAACCACTTGGTCGCCGAATAGATCGAGCCCTTCATGTTGTCGCGCCCGGCCTTCGAGCCGGTGACGACGAAATGCCCCTTGGTCTTCTTGAGATGCGGGATCGCGGCATGGGCGGTGTAGAGCACCGCGTGGATATTGAGCTGGATCATGGCATCCCATTCGTCGGGATCGCCGTTCTCGACACCCGGGCTCGACGTGCCTTTCCCGGCATTGGCGAACACCGCGTCGATCCCGCCGAAATGGGTCGCGGTTTTTTCGAGCGCATCGGTGATCTCCTCGCGCCGCGTCACGTCGCACGGGATGGCGAGAGCGGCCTCGCCGAGTTCGTTCGAGAGCGCCTCGAGCTTGTCGGCGGAACGCGCGAGCAGCGCCGCGTTCCACCCGGCCTCCACCGCCGCGCGCGCGGTCGCCGCTCCTATGCCTGAAGATGCGCCGGTGATGAGCAGGGTCCTGGCCATGTCGCTGTGTCCTTTGTTGAGGGGGTTTCTCAATCAAGGGACGGGAAGCCGGAGCGTTCCGAAAAATCCGCTCAATGCGGCAGGTCGGGCACCCATTTCATCACCCCTCCGGCGAACGGGGTCCACCATCCGGTGCGGATGCCCGCGGCTGCCAGGGTGTCGCTGGTCCACTGGTTGCAGGTCTTGCCCAGGTGATAGCTGCCGGTCCCCGAATAGAACGCATCGTGCACCCCGTAGCCGGGATAGGTCTGCCGCGTGGGCTCGGGGGCGAGCTGCGTCACGATCCTCGCCGCGAGCGCCTCGTATTGCGCGTGGGTGACCCGCATCGGGCGAAAATCGTCCGAGGGTGCAGGGCGGACATACCACGCGACATGGACCAGCACATCGCCTCCGCCGAGCGCGCCGAGTCCTGTTAGCGGATCGAGATCGGCCCAGGTCGGGGTCTCGAGGAAGAATTGCTCCTCGCCAAAGCTGACCGCGACATGGGTATAAGGGCGGGCGGGTGCCTCGATATCGCCAAGCGCGAACCGGCCCCGCCAGTCGATCACTTCGTTAGCAACCGGCATCGCGATCTCGGTGTGAACGCCGTTGGTGCCGACAAAGATCTCGATGCCCTGCTCTGGCTCGGACCAGTGGGAATTGCGCGGGATGGTCGAGCCGATCCACGCGGCGACTGCGAAGGTGGTGATCAGCGCAAGCAGCACTGCCGGAATGCCAAGCACCCAGGGCCGCAGCCACCGCCACTGCACCGCATACCGTTTCATCGACGCTTCCTGAGCCACAGGATTGCCCACTTGCCGCGCTGCAGACGACCCACCGGCATGAACCGCGCGCGGCGATGCGCGCGCAGCACCGCACGCTCCTGGCTACCCGCGAGCAGGCCAGCGAGGACCACGTGCCCGCCCGGCACAACGTTCTCGGCAAAATCGGGGGCGAGTTCGACCAGCGGCCCGGCAAGGATATTGGCGATCAGCAGGTCATAAGGCCCGCGCGCTGCGATCAGTGGATCGTCCATACCGCCTGCGACCACCATCGCGATCTCTCCGCGCCTCGCACCGATGCTCGCGCCGTTGAGCGCGGCATTCTCGGCCACGACGCCCGCGCACAACGGGTCGATATCGGTCGCGGTCAGTTCGGCCATCGGCCACAGCGCCCGCGCGCCCAGCGCGAGCAGCCCGGTCCCGGTGCCGATATCGGCGACCCGGCGGAAATGGCCGCCGCGCCGCTTGATGATACCGAGCATTTCGAGGCAACCGGCGGTGGTCTCGTGCTGACCGGTGCCGAAGGCCTGGCTCGCCGGGATCACGAGGTCGATCGCGCCCGGCTTCGGCGGATAATCGGGCGTGTGGACGTGAAACGGCCCGGCCTCGATCGGCGGACTGCCCTGCTGGCTCATCACCAGCCAGTCGTTATCGGGCAGCTTCTCGACCGCGATCTTGGGTGGCTTGCCTTCGAGCAGGCCTGCCAGCGCGCGTTTCTGCCTCGCGCCGGGCTTTCGCGGATACCAGCCTTCGAGCACCCATTCGAGCGGACGCGCTTCGTCGATCTCGCGGCCCGCAATTACCAGCTCCGGATCCCATTCCTCGATCTCGTCATGCGCGAGCAGCGCGGCCTGGACCACCTTCTTGGGCGCAAGGGCGCTCATCTTCCAGCCGCTGCTCATCGCTTGGTCCTGGTGAAATACGCGAAGGGAAA
>JBFHIF010000360.1:0-2151 GCA_041596595.1 Erythrobacter sp.
CATGTAGACCTCGCCGCGCACCTCGAACACCTCGGGCACGTCGCCGGGCAATTGCTGCGGGATATCGGCGATGTGCCGGGCATTGGCGGTCACGTCCTCGCCCACCTGCCCGTCTCCGCGTGTGGCGGCGCGAACCAGCCTGCCCGCCTCGTAGCGTAGCGAACACGAAAGCCCGTCGATCTTGTCCTCGGCGGTTATCGCGACAGGTTCGTCCTCGTCGAGGCTGAGGAACCGCCGGATCCGCGCCACCCATTCCTCCACCTCATCGCGGGTGAAGGCATTGTCGAGGCTCATCATCCGAACCTCGTGGGTGACTTTCGACAGCGGCGAGGACTGGACCGCGTGCCCGACGCGCTTGGACGGCGAGTCCGCGCGGACCAAGTGCGGGAATTCGGCCTCGATCGCGGCGTTTCGGCGCACCAGCGCGTCATATTCCTGGTCGCTGATCTCGGGGGCGTCCTCGGCGTGGTAGAGCCGGTCATGCCGCGCGATCGCCTTGGCGAGCCGCATCAGCTCGTTCGCCGCTTCCGCCTCGCTCAGTTCACTCGCCTCGGTCAATTTGCGCCCGCCCTTTCCTGCTGATACATCACGTTTTCTTACACCTTGGGGGAGGTAAAGATGATCGACAGATATCTCAAAACCATATTCAGCGCGCTGCTGGGACTCATGGCGCTGTTCTACGTGTTGCAGAACCTCGTCAACCTCGATCAGGCCTATGGCGCGCTCGACTATGTGCTGTCGCAGGCCGACCACGAAGTCTATCCCGGAAACCTCCTCCCTGCACTTGCCCCGCCGCTCACCCGGATCGCCGCCTGGCTGGTGTTCCTCGGCGAATTCGCTGCGGGTTTCGCCGCGCTCTACGGCGCCTTCCGGATGTTTGCCGCGCGCAAGGGCAACGCGATCGAATTCGGCGCCGCGAAGAACTGGGCCAAGATCGGTGCCGGGCTGGCGGTGATCGTGTGGTTCGGGTTCTTCCACGTCTTCGGCGCTGCCGGATACCAGATGTGGCAGACCGAAATGGGTGCTGGCTCGTTCGAAGGCGCGTTCTATTACGCAGCATTCGGGTTCTTTACTTTGATCTACCTCGCACAGCCCGACGGCGAGCTGGTGACCTGAGCGCACCGTCCGTATCCGCTTCCCGGGCGGGGGCGAGCACGGTCACGACGAGGTTGCGGGTGGGAGAAAAGCCGAGGCTTTCATACAGCCCGATCGCGCTTTCATTGTGCGCGTAGGAATGGAGGAACGGCGTGTCGCCGCGCGCGCGCTGCACCGCCATGACATGGCCGATCAGCCGCCGTGCCATGCCTTGTCCACGATATTCGGGCCAGGTGCACACGCCGCTGACCTCGGCGAGGCCGGGCGCGGGGCGCATCCTCTCGCCCGCCATCGCCGCGAGCCGGTTGCCTTGTCTGATACCGAAGAACTGCCCGTAGAGATGGGTTCGCTCTCCCCACGGGCCGGGCCGGGTCGCCAGCGCCAGAGCCCCCATCGCCGCGACATCGCTTTCGCCAAGCGGCACGCAGTCGGGATCGAGCGGCGTTTCGATCGCCCCCTCGTCTCTCGCGATCATCTGCAGAATCGGGGCGGTCTGCACCACCCGCGTGCCCGGCGGCGCGGGCCATTCCTCGGGCTCGACCAGCCAGACATCGCCGTGGGATTCGCGCACGATGGCGGCAAGATCAGCCTGCGCTTCAGGCGACTGATCGCGCGCAGCCGCAAACGGGCCGTAGCGCGGGTCGATCCGCACCGCCGCCCCTTTGCGGTGCGCGAGCGAGGCCTGCTCGCCTTCGAGCATCGAGAAGACCGGGCGTTCGAGGGGGTCGGTCGGCACCGACATCAGCTACTTTTCGTCGAGGAATTCTTGAATCTCAATCGCCCAGTACGCCTCTTTCTCATGAATGATGCCGTCAGCCTCTATCAATACTTTGACTTGACGAGTGAAGATATCCGCAAGTGCACGATCTTCCCGAAAACGGTGCATCGCAATCCAAAATGTTTCTCCATCGGGAGCCAGCTTATCAGCATAACAAAGAATGTCGTCAAAATCTGGATCGCCAGCGAGTTCTAGTCTGATCCAAAAAGAAGTCAGAGCACCTTCAAGCGCTACTCGTTCGTCTAGATGGAAATCTTTATCGCATCGAGCAATAAAGA
>JBFHIF010000361.1:0-2150 GCA_041596595.1 Erythrobacter sp.
GGCAAAGTGCCCGAGCCGCAGGCCAACGCAGCGGCCCCGGCGCTGAACTGATCCAGATTACCTGAACGTAGAATTCGCGGCGGGTCGGCCCTTGAAGCCGGCCCGCCGCAATCTTATTTAGGATATGCAGGTGACACCCCCCTCATTGGTCGCCTGCAGCTGCGCCCACGGGCGCAGTCCTCCCTGAACCTTGGCCACCTCGCGCAGACTCTGCGCGGGGTGGTTTTTTCTTTTGCAGAACAAAATGTTGGGAGCCTATTCGGCGGCTTGCGCAAGCTCGCCTTGTCCGCCCAGCCGCGCCGTCTGCGCCCCGATTTCCCGCACCAGACCGGCCAGCATCTGCGCCAGGGGCCCAAGTTTTTCGCTCGGCTCGGCGAGGCGGGCATCGAGATAGGCCGCGCGACACACCTCCACCTGAACCGCGTGCAGACCCCGGACCGGCGATGCGTGGCGATCGAGGACATAGCCGCCCGAATAAGGGCGATTGTGCGCGGCATCCCACCCGCGATCTTCGAGAAAGTGCAGCGCGCGCCCCACGATCGACGGATCACACGAGGCTCCGAACCTGTCCCCCAAAACGATTCGGGCGGGCCGCTCCTGGCCATATTGGCGTCGCAAGGGTGGCATCGAATGGAGGTCGATCAGCAGCGCCGCGCCCCAGGCATCGCGAACCTGCTCGAATTCGCGCGCCAGGAATTCGTGGTAGGGACGATGTATCTGGTCGACCCTGCGATCGAGTTCCTCGCGGGGAAGCTTGCCGCGCCAGATCTCGCCATATCCGGGCAGTCGCCGCGGAACGAGGCCGAGCCCGCTGCGCGCCCGCCTGCCGGTTCCGCTGTTGAGCGGACCGGATCCTCCGCGAACGGTCCCTTCATTGCCGTCGATCATGTCCCAGTCGACATCGTCGTGAGAGCGGTTGAGGTCGAGCATGGCCCGCGGGGCGCGCGCGACCAGCAGGCCTGCCCCGGTCGAACGGGCGATCTGGATCGCAAGTCGATCGACATGACGATCCTCGAGACGCAACTGGCTCGATTCGACATCGCGCAGCCGCGCCAGCGTGTCCGCCGGATAGACCCGGCCCGCATGAGGGACCGCGATGATAACCGGCATCGGCATCGAGCGCGGCGCGACGTAGGTGAAGGCCGGTCCGTGGATCGCGGCAGAAACCGCCCCGCCCTCGCGCCGCACCATTGCGTCGGCGCCGTGGGACACCGAGCGGGCAAGAGGTCGAGTTTTGCGGGGTGAAACCATGGCTTCCCTTGTGCTGCCCGCTTTCACCTCACGAGTCAAAATCTCCGGTTCCCAAACGCCCCCGCGAGCGATTTCGGTCGGCAAGACACTTTCTGCAAAGCGTCACGATTTCGCACACCCGCTCTAGCGACAGGATTTCTTAAATCTCGGATGCTAAGCCATGCTCATGACAACAAACCCCTCCCCGCGAATCCTCCTCGCCGAGGACGAAGAAGCCATGCGCACTTATCTCGAGCGTGCACTGACCAATGCCGGATACGAAGTTTCGTCGGTGGATCGCGGGACAGAAGCGATCCCGATGCTCGAATCGGGAAATTTTGATCTCCTGCTTTCGGACATCGTGATGCCCGAGATGGACGGCATCGAGCTGGCGCAGCGCTGCGCCGAAATCAGTCCTCGCACAAAGGTGATGTTCATCACCGGCTTTGCCGCGGTTTCCTTGCGCGCCAGTCGCGAGCAACCTCATGCCAAGGTGCTATCGAAACCGTTTCACCTGCGCGATCTCGTGCTCGAAGTGGAGCGGGTATTTGCAGACCAGCGCGAGGCCAGTCTCTAAACCGTGCTTTTGCCCTTCGGCACTTCAGTAAAGGGCTTGCGCCCCCGTGCCCGGCGCGCTAATGGGCCGCTCCCGCCCGGAGAATGGGCGGGTCAGCCGATGGATCGGGCGTATAGCTCAGTGGTAGAGGACTGTGTTGACATCGCAGGGGTCGGATGTTCAACTCTTCCTACGCCCACCATCGTACTAACGGGAAAGCGTCGCGAAAGCGGCGCTTTTTTGTTTTCAGGCAAGCATTTGCCTGCCCTGTCCCGATCCGCTTGTCAGCCGGCTCTTTTGAATCGTCGGGCGCAGGTTCCGGCTGCCGGGCACGACGATTCACACAAATAGCCTTATCGGCCCC
>JBFHIF010000362.1:0-2141 GCA_041596595.1 Erythrobacter sp.
GACAAGGTGGACGATCGGCAGGCGGAACCGGTCGGCGAGCTTGACGAAGCGCTCGACCTTCTCGGCAGTCTTCGCCTCCCACGAGCCCCCCAGATAGGACGGATCGCTCGCCACCACGGCGACCGGCCAGCCGTCGAGCCGGGCGAGCGCGGTGATCGCGGCGCGCCCCCACATCCGCCCGATCTCGAAGACGGTGCCGCTATCGAACAGCATTTCGAGGCAGCGGCGCATCGAATAGACCGCCTTGGCATCGCGGGGCACGAGGCTGAGCAAGTCCTCCTCGCGGCGATGCACCGGGTCGGTGCAATTCGATCGGCGCGCTGGCTGGCCCACATATTCGGGCATGAACGACAGGAAATGGCGTGCCCGGGCGAAAGCCTCCGCTTCCGAGCCCACCTCGTCATCGACCACGCCGTTGCGAGTGTGGATTTCCGCGCCGCCAAGCGCCTCCTTGGCGGCTTCGTGATCCTCGCTCTGCTCGTGCCCGCGGCCCATCGCGCCGACCACGGCCGGGCCAGCAGCGAAGATCTGTGACAGGCCGCGCACCATGATCGAATAATGGCTCGCCACCACCCGCGCCGCGCCGAGGCCGGCGGTCGGCCCGAGAGCGAGCGCGACCACCGGCACTGTCTCGAGGTTTTTCACCACGTCGCTCCAGCCCGGAACCGCGGGGATATAGGTCGCGCCGATCTGTTCGAGCATCTTGACCGAGCCGCCGCCGCCGGTCCCGTCGATCATGCGGATGATCGGCAGCCGCAATTCGTGCGCCATCTTCTCCGCTTGCACCATCTTGCGGTGGATCCCGGCATCGGCCGCCCCGCCGCGCACGGTGAAATCGTCGGCACTAGCGACGACCGGGCGACCGCCCACCAGCGCCTTGCCGAACAGGAACGGGGCAGGGGTGACGTCCTCAAGATCGCCGTTCTGGTCATAATGCCCGTGCCCGGCAATCTTGCCGATTTCTCGAAAGGAGCCGTCATCGCACAGCGCGGCCAGCCTCGCGCGCGCATCCATCTTGCCGCGCGCGTGCTGGCGGGCGAGCTTGTCCTCTCCGCCCATCTTTTCGGCCATCGCCTTGCGGCGGCGCAGTTCTTCCAGTTCGCTCGCCCAGTTCACGGCAGTGCCTCGCCGCGCGCCTGGGTGAAGACCGCATACCATTCCTCGCGGCTCCAGCGCACCTCGCATGCGCTTGCCGCCTGCGCGATCCGTTCGGGGTTCTGCGAGCCGACGATCGGGACGATCCCGGCGGGATGCGCCATCAGCCAACTATAGGCGGCGACTGCGCGCTCGACGCCCTTTTCGTCTAGCGCGCGCGCCACCTGCCGATCGCGGTCGGTATCGGGGCGCATCAAGCGCCCGCCGCCAAGCGGCGACCACGCGAGCGGGGTCAGGCCGAGCCGCATCGCCTGATCGAGCTCGCCATTGACGATCGCGTCGATCCGCAAGGGGCTGATTTCGGGCTGGGTGGCTGCGAGCGGCGTGCCCAGCTGAGCGGCAAGCGTTTCGATCTGCGGGCTCGTGAAGTTCGACACACCGATCGTGCGCACCTTGCCGCTGGCCATCGCGGATTCGAGAAAGCGCGCAAGTTCTTCGGGGTGAGTGAGGATGTCGGGACGGTGAACCTGGTAGAGATCGACCCGCTCGACCCCGAGCCGCGTGAGTGATGCGTCGAGCGCGCTTTCCATGTACGCCCGCGACTGGTCGTAAGGCAGCGGCGGCCGGATTCCGCCCTTGGTCGCCAGCACGATGCGCGCTCTGAGACCGGCATCGCCGCGCAGCACTTTGCCCAGCATGCTCTCTGCCTCGCCAAACCCCTGCTCGCCGTCGAACCCGTAAATATCGGCGGTATCGAGCAGGTTGATTCCGCAATCGAGCGCGGCGTGAACGGCTTGGGCCAGCGCCGATGGGTCCAGACCATCCATCGTGGTGCGCCACATGCCCCATGCCAGCGGGGAGATCGCGATCTCGCTGCCACCAAGCAGGCGACGCGCGGGCGGGGCGGGCAGGAGCAGGTCGGTCATCGCCGCTATCCTAGGTCAAACTCTGCGCGCGGCCTATAGCGTTGCGGGTCTAGTCCTCAGCGGGTTCGACCACCGCCAGCACCGCCTCGACCTGCACCTGGCTCCCCTCGCTCGCGGAAA
>JBFHIF010000363.1:0-2129 GCA_041596595.1 Erythrobacter sp.
AGGACGTTCTCTACGCCAAAGCCGACACGCAAAATGTCAGGCGCCGCGCCGAAAAGGACATCCAGGATGCGCGCAATTACGCAGCCACCGGATTTGCCCGCGATGTCCTGTCGGTGTGGGACAATCTCAGCCGCGCGGTCGACGCGATCCCTGACAGCTTGCGCGAAGACGACAAGATGAAGGGCCTGGTCGCGGGTATCGAAGCCACCCAGCGCGAGCTGGAAAAGGTCTTCAGGCAGCACGGCATCACGCGGATCGCGTCGATGGGCATGCCGCTCGACCCCAACCAGCATCAGGCGATGATGGAAGTGCCCACCGCCGACAAGGAAGCCGGCACGATCGTGCAGGAAATGCAGTCGGGCTGGATGATCAAGGATCGCCTCTTGCGCCCGGCAATGGTCGCGGTGGCGAAAAAGCCGGACTGATCAAGCCTGTCAGAAACAAGAAGGGCCGGGCTTCCGAGTGGGGGAGCCCGGCCCTTCGTTTTTGATCACACAAGCTGTTCGCGATTCTCGTCGCGGTGCTTCTTCAGGTAACGCATGAACGGCGTGCCCCCGGTGCCGACATCAGGGTCGTTTCCGGGAATCGAACCGGCCTGCTTGTTGATGTAGCTCGCGGCATATTCGAGGTGCCGGGTGCGGAAACGCGTCGATTGATCGAGACAGGCGTTGAACGCTTCGCGCAACTCCGCGTCATCGCTCTCGCTCACGAATTCGCGCAGCCGCGAATTGGCAGCGAGATCCTCGATAAAACGGCGATGCTGAACCGGGCGATAGGCGTGCAGTTCGTCGAGGAAGCTCTTGAGCGGATCGTCCGAGTGACGAACCCCGAACAGCGCGTCCATCGAAGGGACAATGCTCGACTGCGAGCCGGTCTGCCCGCGGAACGCCTGCGGCTTGCCGCCGAACTTCTCCACGCCCTCGTAGATCAGTCCACCATCGAGCGCCGGGTTATTGGCCCATCCGTGGATGTAGGGGCGCACGCGGTGGAAATAGACGTAGGGGTCGCAGCGCTCGGGCATCCGGGCAAAATGCGCATACATCCGTTCCCACGCTTCGTTCATTTCGCGCAGCAATTGCGTGGCCTCGGCCCGGTCGCCCCCTTGCGAGATCGCCACCAGACGTGCCGCGTTATCGAGCAGCACGCCGGCTTCGGCCTCGATCGCGACATGGACGAGAACGAACCAGTTTTCGTCGTCACCCCCGGCAAAGTTCTGGACCATGTAGATGTTGTCGAGATCGATCGGGCCCAACTTGTCGATCCGCGCCCAGTTATCGAGCACATAGGCAGAGTAGGGCAGGAGCGGTGCCTGGCCCAGGCGATCGGCGATCGCAACCATCGGGCGGGCGAGATTTGCGGGTAGGTGCTTGGGCGGCTCGGCCTCGCCCCAGACGTAGGCCTGAACGAGAAAGCTGTAATGCACCATCGCGGTGCGGACCTGCTCTTCGGGTGCTTCGGCAGCCCAGTCCTCGATTTTCGGGTCATCCAACTGGTCGAGCCAGTGGCGAACCCGGCCCGAAGTCAAAAGGCCCGAAAGCAGTTCGGCGGCGCCGAGAACCTCGTCGAACTGTTCGGGCAGCTCGATTTCGTCCATTTCATAATGCGAGAGAAAGCCGCGCTCACGCGACAAACCGTATTCCTTGATCTCCATGTGATTGCTCTGTGCCAGTCGCGGGTTTGGCCGACTGGACAGCTGGAGATGGTATCGATTGCAACCAAACGGTCAAGATGGCGCAGTGGGAAATATCCGGCGAGGCGCGAAACTATCCGAACTGGGGCAGGGGACTGGCCTCGATCTCTGAGATCAGCGTGCGGTTCATCGCCGCCTTGTTCGCCGCGAATGCGCCGGGATTAAGGCCCTTCATGTGGTCAAGAGCGGCATCGAGCGTGGCCTCGGCATTTTCGGGCGAGACGACCACGTCGAAATAGCCGACCTCGCGAGCGGTGTGCGGATCGAACATCTCTGCAGTCGCGACCGCCTTGCGTCCCCTGGGGCCAAGCTGCGCGGCACCGAGAATCATCGGATATATCGGGAGCGCCATGCCGATCGCACTTTCGTTCATACCGCAGACGAAATCGCCTTCGATCCCGATCGCCTTGTCGGCGGCAAGCATGAGGAACGCGCCCAT
>JBFHIF010000364.1:0-2115 GCA_041596595.1 Erythrobacter sp.
CCGATCGTAACGCTGGGATCGTCAAGGACTGGATCGAAGCGACGCCGTGGCTTCGCAACATGGTTTCCGACCCGGCAAAGCGCACCAATACCGGCGTGTGCATGATGTTCCAGGGCGACTGGTACGAAAGCCTCTCGGCCGAGGACCAGGCAGCGGTGCCCAAGAAAATCGTCAAGCTCCTCGAGGAGCGTCACGTGGGCTACGATTTCAACGGCTATCGCGACGCCCCGCCGAGCTTGCGGATATGGTGCGGCGGCACGGTCGAGGCCGAGGATATCGAGCGCCTGCTGCCGTGGATCGAGTGGGCCTACGAAACCGTCAGGAACGGTTGACCATGCTGGCGGTTCGCCAAGGCGGACCGCTTCACCCCCTCTAGAGTTCAACAGGCCGGTGCGCGCTAAGCCGCGGCACGGCCGATTTCAGGAATATTTGTCATGACCAACCCCGACAGGAAACCCCGCGTTCTCATCTCCGACAAGATGGACGACAACGCCGCCCGCATCTTCGAGGAGCGCGGCTGCGAAGTCGACGTAATCACCGGCGAGACACCCGAGGAACTCAAAGCGCGGATCGGCGATTATGAAGGGCTCGCGATCCGGTCCTCGACCACTGTTACGCCCGACATCCTCGATGCGGCGACCAATCTGAGGGTAATCGGCCGCGCCGGCATCGGGGTCGACAATGTCGATATCCCCTATGCCAGTTCGAAGGGCGTGGTGGTGATGAACACCCCGTTCGGCAATTCGATCACGACCGCCGAACACGCGATCGCGATGATCATGGCGCTCGCCCGCCAGATCCCCGAGGCCAACACCCGCACCAAGAACGGCGAATGGCCCAAGAAGGACTTCATGGGGATCGAGGTCACCGGCAAGACGCTCGGCCTGATCGGCGCGGGCAATATCGGCTCGATCGTCGCCGCGCGCGCGCAGGGGCTCAAGATGAAGGTGATCGCCTATGATCCCTTCCTGACCGAGGACCGCGCGATCGAGCTTGGCATCGAGAAGGTCGATCTCGATGACCTTTTGAGCCGCGCCGATTTCGTCTCGCTCCACACTCCGCTGACCGAGCAGACCCGCAACATCCTCAGCCGCGAGCGGCTGGAGAACGCCAAGCCGGGGATCCGCATCGTCAATTGCGCGCGCGGCGGGCTGATCGACGAGGTGGCGCTCAAGGATTGCCTCGAAAGCGGCCAGGTCGCGGGCGCTGCGCTCGACGTGTTTGCGGAAGAGCCGGCCAAGGCCAATCCGCTGTTCGATGCGCCCAATTTCATCTGCACGCCGCACCTTGGTGCCTCGACCACCGAAGCGCAGGTCAATGTCGCATTGCAGGTCGCCGAACAGATGGCCGACTACCTCGTCAATGGCGGGGTCTCCAACGCGCTCAACATGCCATCGCTCAGCGCCGAGGAAGCGCCCAAGCTGCGCCCCTACATGGCGCTGGCGGAGAAGCTCGGTTCGCTGGTCGGACAGCTTGCCCACGGCAATCTCACCAAGATCAGCATCGAGCGCGAAGGCGCGGCTGCCGGGCTCAACGGCAAGCCGATCACCGGCGCGGTGCTGGCGGGCTTCATGCGGCGCTATTCGGACAGCGTGAACATGGTCAACGCGCCCTATCTCGCCAAGGAACGCGGGCTCGACGTGAGCGAGATCCGGCACGAGCGCGAAGGCGCGTTCAACACTCTGGTGCGGGTCACGGTGGAAACCGATGCCGGTCCGCGCTCGGTCGCGGGGACATTGTTCGGCAGCGACAAGCCGCGTCTGGTGGAAATCTTCGGGATCGGGATCGAGGCCGAACTCGATGGCCACATGCTCTACATCGTCAACGACGACAAGCCGGGCTTCATCGGCCGGATCGGGACGCTGCTCGGCGGCCACGGGATCAATATCGGCACCTTCAACCTGGGTCGCCGCGATGCCGGGGGCGAGGCTGTGCTGATCCTCAGCCTCGACGAGGCACCGGGGCGCGAAGTGGTCGACGAGGCGTGCGAACTCGAAGGGGTCAAGCTGGTCACCCCGCTGGTATTCTGATGCCATGGCGCGTCCGGGCTTGACCCGGGCGCGCCAACGCCTCAACCGCTGTGACCGTCATGACCCAGTCGCCCGATCTCCTGCC
>JBFHIF010000365.1:0-2114 GCA_041596595.1 Erythrobacter sp.
CCGACATTGGTCTGCCCGTTTTCGCCGGTGCGGAGCCACGCGATGTTGGATGCGACGACGAGATAATTCCCGCCGCGCGACTCAAGGTTTACAAATTTCATGGGCCTGGCTCCTCGCGCGGACTGCGCTGTCATGCCTTGGGCGCGATAGGGTTAATTATTGGCCCTCGGAGCTTTCCCGCCGAGCCCTGTTCCGCACGAAAACCTGCGCTTGTGCGTCTGCGCATCAGACTGGTCGCACCGCGAACGCTTTGCTATCCCGCCTACAGGGAGGGCAGCGCATGGCAGCAGGCGATATCATCCGGCGATTGGGCCTCGGCCTTGTGCTGCTGTTGCTTCCGGTCCCGATGCTTGCTGCGAACCCGGATCACGCGCCCTCTTGGTCACATTCCAGCCTTGCAACGCTGGAGAAGTGGGTTGAAGCCGCGCCGCTCGATGCGCTCGGAGTTCCGGATAGAAACGCCTTAGACCGGGCAAGATCGAGCGGCGATGTCGAGCAAGTGAACGCGGCGGCCAACGCGCTGGCGCTCCGGCTGGCACGGATGCACCTGCTCGGTTCGGCCAAGGCCAGCGAACGCACAGGCTGGCGGATTGCCGATAGCGATTCTGAACTGGCGCTCGAACCGATGCTGGCCAAGGCGCTCGGCACAGAAACGCTCGATACGTTCTTTGCGATGCTGCGACCTGTGCACCCTGAATATTCGCTCTTGCGCGCCGCCTATGCCGAAGCCGAGCCGGGTTCTGCACGCCATACCGCGATCGGGCGAAATATGGAGCGCTGGCGCTGGATGCCCCGGTCGCTCGGTCCGGACTACGTGCTGGTCAATACCGCCGAGTTTCAGGCGCGGTTGTGGCGCGATGGTGAGCTTGCCGGAAGCTGGCCGGTGATCGTCGGCACCGTGCGAACACCGACCCCCGTATTCAGCGCCATGATCGAAGGGGTCATATTCAATCCGTGGTGGAACATTCCCGACAGCATTGTACGCGAAAGCGTAGGTGCGATGGTGAGGCGCAATCCGGCTGCGGCGCGCGCGCGCGGTTATGTCTGGAACGGTGGACGCTATCGCCAGAGGCCCGGACCAGACAACGCGCTGGGCCAAATGAAACTGGTCATGCCCAACCCCTATTCGGTCTATATGCACGACACGCCGGGCAAGCACCGTTTCGCTGAGGAGGTGCGGACCTTCAGCCATGGGTGCGTGAGAACCGGCGATGCGATCGGCTATGCCGCGACCTTGCTCGAAGGGGTGAAGACGCGCGAAGAGGTCGATGCGATCGTAGCTTCGAACGCGACCACAAGGGTCGATTTGGAGCAGCCGATCCCGGTCTATATCGCCTATTTTACCGCGGTAAGCGATGACAAGCAGGGAGTGAAGGTCTTGCCCGATGTCTATAACCGCGACCGGAGGATCCGATTGGTGAAGATCGAAAGCGAATGCTCGGGCCGCGGCTGATCTCAACAGTTCGATACTGGTCCGGAAGTCATCCCACCACTGTCACGAAGCTGTCGATCACGCGTTTCTCGCCTGCGTCCTCGAACTCGATGGTGAGCTTGTTGCCCTCCTGATCGGTGACGCATCCGGTGCCGAACTTCTCGTGGTGCACCATCGCTCCAATCGAGATGTCCGAACGCGGCTTTGAAGCAAAGCTCGCGGCCGAGCGCCCCGGCTCGGCAATGCGTTGCTGCCTGGTGTCGTAACCGCTGGCGATCGCGCGCTGCCAGCCCGGGCCGCGCGCGCGGGCACGATCGGGCCGGTCACGCGCGACATGCGCGAACGGATCGTCGCTCTCCGACCAGTTGGCCCGCCACAGCGATGCGCCGCCCGCCATCGTGGTTTCCTGCTCGATATGCTCCTCGGGCAGCTCCTCGATGAAGCGGCTCGGTATCGAACTGGTCCATTGGCCATAGATACGTCGGTTTGCGGCATGAAGGATCGTGCAGCGCCGCTTGGCGCGGGTGATCGCGACATAGGCGAGGCGGCGCTCCTCCTCGAGGCTCGCCAGCCCGCCTTCGTCGATCGCACGCTGCGACGGGAAAACACCTTCTTCCCACCCCACGCAGAAGACGTGATCGAATTCGAGCCCCTTGGCCGCATGGATCGTCATGATCGTGAC
>JBFHIF010000366.1:0-2095 GCA_041596595.1 Erythrobacter sp.
CGAAGGCGGCACCAGGGCAACATTGCGCGGGATCGAGTTCTACAATTTTGGCGCGTTCTTCAGCCGCGCCTACCGCGAAAACGACTACCTGTGGGGCCGGTTGCACGGGGCCGAACGAATGGTCGATTTCCTCGCATCGACCGTGCCCGACCGGGCGATGGACGAGCAGCGGATACGCCAGTTCAAGCGCGCGGCTTTCCTCACCATCCTCAAGGAGGAACGCGAAGCCGGGCGGTGCCAGTCAGGCCTCGTCGATCGGATCACCGACGAGGTGCGCGACAGGTTTGGCTAGGAAGCCGCCGCGAACCTCGTCGCTTCGCGGCAGCGCACCTCAGGAGCCGAACGCTTCCTTCAGCTTGGAAAAGAAGCTGCGGCTCTCGGGGCATTCGTCACCGGTTTCGGTCTCGCGGAACTCGGCGAGCAATTCCTTCTGCTTGCGACTGAGGCGGGTGGGCGTTTCCACCGCGATCTCGACCACGAGATCACCCCGGCCCCGACCCTGCAGCACCGGCATACCCGCGCCGCGCACGCGCAATTGCTTGCCCGACTGGATGCCGGCAGGAATATCGACCTGATTGGTCGATCCATCGAGATCGGGAATGTCGACCTTTCCGCCCAAAGCGGCGGTGGTGAAGCTGATCGGGACGCGGGTTGCGAGTGTCGTGCCTTCGCGCTCGAACAACGGGTGCGGTTTGACGTGCACGAAGATGTAGAGGTCACCTGGAGGTGCGCCCCGCTGTCCGGCTTCTCCCTTGCCCGAAAGCCGGATCCGCGTGCCGGTATCGACCCCGGGGGGGATGTCTATGGCAAGCTGCTGAGCGCGGTCGACGCGGCCCTCGCCGCGACATTCGTCGCATGGATCCTCGATCACCACGCCGCGACCGCCGCAGGTCGGGCACGAACGCTCGACCACGAACAGGCCCTGCTTCGCGCGCACAGCGCCCTGGCCGTGGCACAGGCCGCACATGCGCTCACCCGTTCCCGGCGTCGCGCCCGAACCATCACAGGTCTCGCATTGCTGCGAAACTTCGATCTCGATCTCGGTCGATTTGCCGTGGAACGCCTCTTCGAGGGTAACCTGCATATCGTAACGCAGGTCGGCACCGCGGCGCTGCTGCGGCCGCCGCGCGCCGCCACCTCCACCGAATGCGCTGCCAAAGATGGTTTCGAATATGTCGCCGATGTCACCGAAATCGGCACCGTGACCGCTGCGGCGCGAACCGCCGCCATTCATGCCCTGCGTGTAGGCATCATGGCCGAAGCGGTCATAGGCCGCGCGCTTCTGCGGATCCTTGAGGCATTCATAGGCCTCGTTGCAGGCCTTGAACTTGGCTTCCGCGTCGGGATCGCCCGGATTGCGATCGGGGTGATACTTCATCGCGAGCTTGCGGTAGGCGCTCTTGAGCATTGCCCCGTCCGCATCGCGGGTGACACCGAGTGTCTCGTAATAGTCGTATTGCGTGGCTGGCATGTCGCTCGTGTCCCTGCAAAACCTATCCGCCGCCAGCGTGATGTGCGCTGACGGCGGACCGGGTTTTCATCAGGACCTCAGCCCTTCTTGTCTTCGTCGACTTCGGAGAACTCGGCATCGACGACGTCCTCGTCAGCGTTGTCTTCCGCAGCGCCCTGGGCTCCTGCATCTCCACCGTCGGCAGAGGCGTTCGCCTGCTCCTGTTCGTAGATCTGCTGGCCCATCTTCATCGCGGCCTCGGTCAGAGCCTGCGCCTTGGCGCTGATCTCGCTGGCATCGTCACCTTCGAGAGCGGTCTTGGTCGCGGCGATCGCGTCCTCGACCTTGGACTTGGTCTCGGCGTCGATCTTGTCGCCATGCTCTTCGAGCTGCTTCTCGGTCGCGTGAACGAGGCTGTCAGCCTGGTTGCGGGCTTCGGCCGCTTCCTTGCGCTTCTTGTCTTCCTCGGCGAACTTCTCGGCATCCTGGACCATCTGATCGATATCGGAATCGGTCAGGCCGCCCGATGCCTGGATCTTGATCGTCTGTTCCTTGCCGGTGCCCTTGTCCTTGGCGGAAACCGACACGATCCCGTTGGCATCGATGTCGAAAGTGACTTCGATCTGCGGCACGCCGCGCGGAGCC
>JBFHIF010000367.1:0-2089 GCA_041596595.1 Erythrobacter sp.
AATCAATGCCTCATCGGAAACGGCGGGTTTCAGCGCCGCAAGGATGCGCGCACCGGTCGGCTCCGAGGAACGCCTCGCGCCCCGGGCTATCGATGCGCTTGCCGCGCGCGGCGACCCGGCCCTCGCTTTCCTTCGCGAGAGCTGGTTTGCCTCGGATGCGGGATTGCCGCTTTCGATTACGAGCCATCACGCCTCCGATGGATCGCTTCTCGCTGCGCTCCCGCTGCGCGAACGCTCGATTTTCGGCCTGCGGCTGGGCGAACTTGCGGGCGGATACTGGCCCTTGAGAAGCGCTCCGGTCGCCCCTGAAGCGACCAGCACAAGCTTGGAGCCCCTGTTCGCGGAAAAAATCGAACAGTCGCTCTTGCGCATCGGCCCGAGCCTTGCAGATGACCGATCGAGCGGATTGCTCTGCGAGGCCGCGCGCAGGGTCGGCTGGTCGGTGATCGAGGCGTCGCTGGGGATCGTCTACGAACTCGCCCTGCCCGATCCTGGCATGGAACCCGAATGGCTCTCGTCCAAGACCCGGCGCAAGAACCGCTGGCGCGAACGGCGTCTTTCGGCCGACGGGGCGGTTCGCATCGAAAAGTTCACGGGAAGTGACTGGAGTTCAGCGACCCGCGGCGCGATGGCGACAATCGAGCGCGCCAGCTGGCTCGCCTCGCTCGGAAATGGCGGCGACACCAAGTTTGCCGACTCCGATCAGCGGGCCTTCTGGGAGGCTTGCGCGAGAGACAGGATTCTCGCCGACATGCTGCGCGGCAGTGTGCTGTGGATCGGGGAGATCCCTGCCGCTTTCGTCTTCGGAATCCGGTCGGGCGACACATTCTACTGCATCGCCAACAATTACGATGCGCGTTTCCGCAAATTCGGCCCGGGTCGCCTGCTGCTCTATTCCGAGTTCGAACGCGCCCGGCACGATGGTGTCCGACGGGTCAGCTGGGGCAGTGGCGACGGGGGTTACAAGACCGAAATGGGCGCAACGCCCGGCCCCGCGCTACGTGACCTCCTATTCGTGCGCAACCCGCTTCACTCACTGCTGCTGCGGCCGCTGTGGAAACGCCGCGAAAGCCAGCCGTGATGCTCCGGTTTGTCCCAGCGGCGTTGCTGGTCGCCTGGATCGCAGGCACGAAGCCCTCCTCTACACCGCTCTGGCCACCTCGGTCGCGCTGGGTCAGGCGTGCTACCTCCTGGTCGGCGACACGATGATCGAGATTTTCGATGCGACCTAGTATCGCGAGGCGATCATCGCGTTTGGCCTTGCGATCTATGCTGCACGCCAGTGGCGAAGCGCGGATCGGCCAACCGCACCCGCAGAGCATTGATTTCCCGCCGCGCGCGCCGCATGGGATTGCGCGCAATGACCGAACCGATTTTACCCGATCGCCTCGTGAGCGGCCTAGTCCGGCTCCTGACCGTCGAAAAGCGCGCCGCCGATATTTATGTCGGCTCGCAGCAGAAAGGCGGGGTTGGCCGCGTTTTCGGCGGGCAGGTTCTCGCCCAAGCGTTGCAAGCGGCGCAATCGAGCATTCCCGCGAACAAGACAGCCCATTCGCTCCACGCCTATTTCCTGCGCGGCGGCCGCGAGGGTGCGCCGATCGAATACCGCATCGAGCGCGACTTCGACGGGCGCAGTTTTGCCAATCGCCGGGTTGTGGCGAGCCAGGAAAACGAGGATGGAAGCTCGACCCCGATCCTCAACTTCACCGCCAGCTTCCAGGTGCACGAAGATGGCCTCGAACATGTCGATGCGCCGATGCCCGACGTGCCCTCTCCCGATGACCTGCGCCCCGACATGGAGGTTCGCCGCGAACTGGTGGACACGATGGGCGACAAGCTTCCCGAAGCGCAGCGCACCTTCCTGCTTCGTCCGCGTCCGATCGAGATGCGCACGATCGATCGCCTTCACTGGATGAACACCGAGAAGCGCGAACCGCGCGCCCAGAGCTGGTTTCGCACGATCGCCCCCCTGCCCGACGATCCGGCGCTCCACCGCGCGATCATCACCTATGCGAGCGATTACACGCTGCTCGGCACGGCCGCGCTGCCGCATGGACTGTCATGGATGCGCGGAGAGATGGTCGGGGCG
>JBFHIF010000368.1:0-2073 GCA_041596595.1 Erythrobacter sp.
AGCCGCAGGGCAACTGGCAGCGACGGGTCGATCTTTCGACCCTTGCACGTGCCGGGATAGATCAGTCCATCGGGGCCCTTGCGCGCGCCAGCCTCCATGATCTCCTTGCGGGTGCACACGCACGGATAGAGCATCCCCTTGTCGACCAGCGTCTCGGCGGCTTTACGGTAGTGATCGATCCGGGTCGATTGCGGCGGAACCTCTACCCATTCGAGCCCGAGCCATACGAGGTCGCGGCGGAACACGTCGGCGAATTCGGGCCGTGACCGCGGCCCGTCAATATCCTCGATCCTGAGCAGGAACGTGCCACCCCGTTCGCGGGCGATATCGTGGGCAAAGATGGCGGAATAGGCATGACCCAGGTGCAGCCGCCCGTTGGGACTGGGGGCGAAGCGTGTCACTTCGGGCATGGCGTCGTGCATGAATCGCCCCATGCCACAGAGACCAAACTTCTGCTATCCACTGCGGGCCAACAGGTTGTCCCTGTGGATATGCACATGGTCGCGCCTTTGACTCTGGGGCGCGCCACGTCATGTTCACCGCAATCAGGGGGATACGCACGCTGTGTTCAAAGCCGATCTGATCGAACAGGCAGCAAGACTGCGAAGCGCCGCAGGCGATCCGACGCGCAGCCTTTCTTCCTGTCCCGCGCTGGTCCTCAATGCCGACTACACGCCGCTATCCTATTACCCGCTGAGCGTGTGGCCGTGGCAGACCGCGATCAAGGCGGTGTTCCTCGACCGGGTGAACATCGTCGCGAGCTATGATCGCGAAGTGCATTCCCCCAGTCTCGACATGAAGATCCCGAGCGTGATCGCGCTCAGGCAATATGTTCGGCAAAGCGAATTTCCCGCTTTCACCCGGTTCAACGTGTTCCTGCGCGACCGGTTCGAATGCCAGTATTGCGGCGACGGCAATCATCTGACCTTCGACCACGTGATCCCGCGCCGGCTGGGTGGGCGCACGACCTGGGAAAACATCATCACCGCCTGCGCGCCGTGCAACATGAAAAAGGGCGGCCGCACTCCGAAACAGGCGCATATGCCCGTGAGGATGGAACCGATCCGGCCGACCAGCTGGCAATTGCAACAGCACGGCAAGCAGTTTCCGCCCAATTACCTGCACGAAACCTGGCGCGACTGGCTTTACTGGGACATCGAGCTCGAGGCCTGAATCCGGCCCGCCAGTTCGGTTATTATCGCTTCAGGTTACTTTCGCGCGCTGGCGATATTCATCGCGCTGCCATTCGCCTGAACGAAGCACCTCGGCGAGATGACCCGCCGCCATCGCCATGTCCTCGAAGCGCAGATAGGCGGGTGCGAAGCCGAAGCGCAGGATATCGGGTTCGCGGAAATCGCCGATGACGCCGCGCCCGATCAGCGCCTGGCAAATCTCGTAAGCATGGGGGTGAGAAAAACTGATCTGGCTCCCGCGCTGGTCGCTCAGCGCGGGGCTGACGAGATCGAGCGCGCAATCGCTCTCGGCCATGCAGTCGAGCAGGAATTCGGAAAGCGCACGCGATTTCTGCTGCAATCGGTCGACCCCGATTCCGGCGATGATGTCGACCCCCACTTCGAGCGCGGAGAGGCCGAGCACCGGCGAGGTTCCGCAGAGCAATTGCTCGATTCCCGGCGCGGGGGCGTAATCGTCGGAGAATGCGAAAGGCGCGGCATGGCCGAACCAGCCGGTCAGCGGCTGGGCGAGGTTGGAATGGTGCCGTTCGGCGACGAAGGCGAAAGCAGGGGCCCCGGGGCCGCCGCAGAGATATTTGTAACCGCAGCCGACCGCGAAATCGGCATCGGCCCGGTTGAGCTCGACCGGCATCGCGCCGGCGCTGTGCGACAGGTCCCACAGGACCAGCGCGCCCGCTTCGTGCGCAGCGCGGGTCAGCGCCTCCATGTCGAACACTTCGCCGGTCTTGTAATGTGCGTGGGTGAGCAAAAGCAGCGCGACATCGTCGCCCAGCGCGTTGGCGATTTCGCTGCGCGGGGCGAGCCGCCGCTCGGCAAGCCCCTGCCGTTCGAGCCCTTCGATCATGTAGAGATCGGTGGGGAAATTGCCCGGCTCGGACAA
>JBFHIF010000369.1:0-2072 GCA_041596595.1 Erythrobacter sp.
GCCCATGGTGGCGAGCGCATTGTCGAGCAGCACGGTGTTGGGCAGGTAAGCCGTGAACCCGCGCGCGAACCAGATCTTGTAGACCCCGTTGTCGAGGCAGATGATCCCGTCTTCCGGCAAGCAGTCGCGCACCTGCTGGACGAGGTGCGGCGGGAAAATCGGGAAGCGCGCATCCTCGGCGAGCGGCTTTGCATAATCGTGCTCGGCCTGGCGATATCTGAGCATGTGCTCGAAATCCCAGCGTCCCTGTGCAACGATGTCTTCCTTGATCTGCCAGATCGCGTTGGCGATATCTCCGATCACTTCGATCTGGGGGAAATAGACCGGATCGACCTCTGCGGTTCGGGTCGAGACATGGATCACGCAGACTCCGTCCTCCTTCATGAAGAAGGGCGGCTTTTCGATCACGTCGTGCCCGACATTGATGATGCAGTCGGCATCCTCGATCGCGCGGTGGCAGAAATCCCCAGAGGACAGCGCCGCGCATCCGAGGAAAAGCGGATGGCGTTCGTCGATCACGCCCTTGCCCATCTGCGTGGTGACGAAGGGGATGCCGGTCTTTTCGATGAACTGGTTGAGCATTCTCCCGGTCATCTTGCGATTGGCACCCGCGCCGATCACGAGGATCGGCTTGTGCGCCTTCTCGATCGCGCTCACGGCCTGGCGAACCGCCTTGGGTTCAGCAGAGGGACGCCGCGCGACCGATTTGGGGATCGGACGACTCGAGGTCTGCTCCTCGGCGATGTCCTCGGGCAGTTCGAGGTGCACCGCACCGGGCTTTTCCTCCTCGGCGAGCCTGATGGCCTCGCGCACCCGGCTGGGAATGTTGTCGCCGGCATGAAGCTGGTGGGTGTATTTCGTGATCGGCTCCATCATCGCCACGACGTCGAGGATCTGGAACCTGCCCTGCTTCGATTTCTTGATCGGCTTCTGACCGGTAATCATCATCATCGGCATTCCGCCGAGCTGCGCATAGGCGGCGGCGGTGACGAAATTGGTCGCGCCTGGCCCCAGCGTCGCGATGCATACGCCGGTCTTGCCGGTATGCCGCCCGTAAGTCGCCGCCATGAACCCTGCCCCCTGTTCGTGACGGGTCAGGATCAGCTTGATCGACGAGTTCGAAAGGCTTTCGAGGAAATCGAGATTTTCCTCTCCTGGAACGCCGAAAATATATTCGACGCCTTCTGCCTCGAGACATTCGACGAAAAGGTCCGATGCTTTCTTGGTATCGCTCATAAGGTCCCCCCACCCATTTTTGCGTCCCCGCACGCCATTGCGCACAAGATCCTACGCGCGCAGGGCTGCACCCCGTTGCCCATGCACGCGTGCGACCATGCACCAAATCAGCGCACTACGCCAATCTATTGACCGACCTCAGTAGCCTCTGGCGGGATCGAACACCGGAGCGACCGGTTCGCCGCGCAGATACCTTTCGAGGTTTTCGAGAAAGCGTTCTGCACTGCGGAGGAACATCTTGTCCTGCGCCCGGCCCGACAGGTGCATCGTGACGTGGGCGTTGTCGAGCGCCCACAGCGGGTGGTCGGCTGGCAAGGGTTCGGGGGTGGTGACGTCGAGGAACGCCCCGCCGATCCGCTTCGCTTCGAGTGCATCGACCAGCGCGGGCTGATCGACTACCGCTCCGCGCGCGATGTTGACGAGCACGGCGTCGGATTTCATCGCCGCGAGTTCATCTGCGCCGATCATCCCGTCGGTTTCCGTCGTTGCCGGGACCGCAAGGATCACCCAGTCGAACTCGCCCAGCCTGTCGCGCCATTGATCGGGACCGATCGCGCCCTCGCCGCCGCTGCGCCTGACCACCGTCACCTCGACGTCGAATGCTTCGAGCCGCGGCTTGATCAGCTTGCCGATCGCTCCGTAGCCCAGCAGCAGCGCCTTCGAGCCCGCCAATTCGCGTTTGCCGGGGCTGTCGGTAAGCCACTCGCGTTTCTCCTGGGCGCGGACGACATCGCGATAACCCTTGGCGATGGTGAGCATCCCCATCACGACATATTCGGCAATCGTGATCGCGTTGATCCCTGCCCCGTTGGTGACGGTGATGTCGCGCTCGATCA
>JBFHIF010000370.1:0-2054 GCA_041596595.1 Erythrobacter sp.
CACGCATCTTGCGCACCAGATCATAGGGCGCGACGGTCGACGTGATCCGCGGAGCCTCGAAGGTCACAACCCGGCCGAAATCCTCGGGGCGCGTGCCCTGGATCGCGACCGAGATGCCGAACTGGGTCATCAGGTGCTGGAACCCGTCGATATCGGCAAGCCGGGGCAGATTGCGCAGCGTCAGCGGCTCCTCGGTCAAGAGCGCGCAGGGGATGAGCGTGAGGGCAGCGTTTTTCGCACCCGAAATCGGGATCGTGCCCGACAGGCGGTTGCCGCCACGAATGATCAGTTTGTCCATGCAAACCGCCTTAGCCTATCGGCATCGTCACGCAACCGAGACGCGCTCTTGCGGGCATTGCGGCGATTGACTGGACGCAGCGCCCAAGGCACGGGGTCGCAACGCAATTTGCCCATTCGGCCCAGACGACGGAGATTATCACGATGACCTCTCACAAGCCGATCAAGAAGGCGGTCTTCCCTGTTGCCGGGCTCGGGACACGGTTCCTGCCCGCCACCAAGGCGATTCCCAAGGAACTGCTTCCGATCGTCGACCGACCGCTTATCCAGTACGCGGTCGACGAGGCGCGCGAGGCGGGGATCGAGCAGATGATCTTCGTCACCGGCCGCGGCAAGACCGCGATCGTCGAACATTTCGACGTCGCCTACGAGCTCGAGGACACGATGTCCGAGCGCGGCAAGGATCTCTCGGTGCTCGAATCGACGCGGGCCACGCCGGGGGACATCATCACCGTGCGCCAGCAGGTGCCGCTGGGCCTCGGCCACGCGATCTGGTGCGCGCGCGCGATCGTGGGCGATGATCCGTTCGCGATCTTCCTGCCCGACGAATTGATGATCGGCAAAAAAGGCGGGACCGGCTGCATGAAGCAGATGGTGGATGCTTACGAGAAAACCGGCGGCAACCTCATCAGTGTGCTCGAAGTCCCGCGCGAGGACGTGTCGAGCTACGGCGTGATCGATCCGGGCGAGACCAATGGCGCGCTCACCGAGGTGAAGGGGCTGGTCGAAAAGCCGCCGGTGGATCAGGCGCCGTCAAACAAGATCGTGTCGGGGCGCTATATCCTCCAGCCCGAAGTCATGCGCGTTCTCGAAAACCAGGGCAGAGGGGCGGGCGGCGAAATCCAGCTGACCGACGCGATGGCAAGGATGATCGGCGACCAACCGTTCCACGCGGTCACTTTTGACGGCCATCGCTATGATTGCGGGAGCAAGCTCGGCTTCGTCGAAGCGACGCTGGCGATCGCTCTCGAACGTGAGGACATGGGAAGCGAGGTGCGCACGATGGCGCAGCGGCTGCTGGGCTAGATCGGTCAGGCGCTCTGTGCCGCGCGCGCGGCGTATTCGGCGCGCAGTTCACGCTTGTAGAGCTTGCCGTTCGCCTCGCGCGGCAATTCGGCGCGGAAGTCGAACAATCGCGGCATCTTGATCCGCGAAAGCTGCGGCGCGAGGTAATCGCGCAATTCCGCCTCGAACAAAGCGGCCTTGTCTCCGCCCACCTCCGCCATGTCGACCGGCTGGACCACCGCGACGACCCGTTCCCCCAGATCGGGATCGGGCGCGCCGATCACCGCTGCATCCATCACCTTGTCGTGCGCGACCAGCAGGTTCTCGATTTCCTGCGGGTAGATGTTCACCCCGCCCGAAATGATCATGTGGCTCGCCCGGTCGGTGAGGAAAAGATAGCCCTCCTCGTCGACATGGCCGATATCGCCCAGCGTCATCCAGCCTTCGGGGTGCATCGCCTCGGCGGTCTTGGCGGGATCGTTGTGATAGGTCGGCAGCACCGGGTTCTCGAAATAGACGAGGCCGTCCTCGCCTGGCGGAAGTTCGTTTCCCTCCCCTCCGCAAATGTGCAGCTTGCCATGGATCGCGCGGCCCACCGTGCCGGGTCGTTCGAGCCATTCGGGCGATTTGACGAGAGTCATCCCGATGCCTTCGCTGCCGGCATAATATTCGTTCACGATCGGCCCCCACCATTCGATCATCTCGCGCTTGATCGGAACCGGGCAAGGTGCTGCCGCATGAAGCGCGCGGCG
>JBFHIF010000371.1:0-2048 GCA_041596595.1 Erythrobacter sp.
ATGGAATCCCGTTCTTGTTGCAAGTGAGCCATGCGCGGTCGAGGCCCTTTTCCGCGTCCTTGCCGGTCACGTCCTTGGCGGTAAGATCGACCAGCATCGAATGGTTGTCGGTCCCGCCGGAGACAATCCGCAGCCCGTTTTCCTCGAGGCTTGCAGCAAGGGCGCGGGCATTTTCCACTACGCGGTGCGCGTAGGTCTTGAACTCGGGACGCAGCGCTTCGCGGAAGGCGACCGCCTTGGCTGCGATCACGTGCATCAGCGGCCCGCCCTGGAGACCTGGAAAGACGGCCATGTTGAGCGGTTTGGTGAATGTCTCGTCGTTCCACAGGATCACGCCCGAACGCGGGCCGCGCAGGCTCTTGTGGGTCGTGGTGGTGACAATATGGGCATGGGGGAAGGGCGAGGGGTGCGCGCCGCCCGCGACGAGGCCGGAAATGTGGCTCATATCGACCAGCAGGATCGCGCCGACAGCGTCGGCAACCTTGCGGAATGCCTCCCAATCCCACACGCGCGAATAGGCGGTGCCGCCGGCGATGATCAGCTTCGGATTGTGTTCCTTGGCGATCGCCATGACGTCGTCCATGTCGATCAGCTCGTCGTCCTTGCGCACGCCGTAGCTCACAGGGTTGAACCACTTGCCGCTCATGTTGACCGGCGATCCGTGGGTCAGGTGGCCGCCCGAATTGAGGTCGAGCCCCATGAAGGTGTCGCCCGGCTGCAGCAATGCGAGGAAAACCGCCTGGTTCATCTGACTGCCGCTATTGGGCTGGACATTGGCAAAATTGCATCCGAACAACTGCTTGGCGCGATCTATTGCCAGAGTTTCGACGACGTCGGCATATTCGCAACCGCCATAATAGCGCTTGCCCGGATAGCCTTCGGCGTACTTGTTGGTGAAGATGCTGCCGGTCGCTTCGAGCACCGCTTTCGAAACGATGTTCTCGCTCGCAATCAGTTCGATCTTGTCCTGCTGACGGCGGGTTTCGCTGGCGATCGCCTGCGCGATATCCGGGTCCGCGGTCGCCAGGTCGTCGTGCCAGAAGGAATCCATCGTGCCGGGAAGGTCGGAGGGGCGGGTGCTCATTGATGCGTCTCGATGTGATCGGGTGAAAGAGGGGGATTGCCAAGCTTGGCAACACGGCGGTTGTGACGGCCGCCAGGGTCGCCGGCATCGGCAAACTCGGTGCTGAGGAAGGTCGCGACGCAGGTCTTGGCCATCTCGATCCCAATCAGCCGTGCTCCAAGCGCAATGCAGTTGGCGTTGTTGTGTTCGCGCGCAAGCGCCGCCGAAAGCGGTTCGGACACCAGCGCGCAGCGCAACCCGGGATGACGGTTGACGGCAATCGAGATGCCGATCCCGCTGCCGCACAGGGCGATCCCGTATTCGACGGTCCCATCGGCGACGACCTCGGCGAGCTTGTAGCCGTAATCGGGATAATCGGCGCTTTCACCCGGACTGGTTCCCAGGTCGGCGACTTCGTGGCCCTCGTCGATCAACCATTCGGCCAGTTCGGCCTTCAGGTCGGTCGCGGCGTGATCGGATGCAATGGCTATACGCATGCGCGCCTACATAGGGAGCCGATGCGATTCTCTCCACCCCGAAGAGATCGCTTTTCTACCGCGACGAAAGCCGGGTTGGCCGCTTACTGATCGAGGAACGAGCGCATCTTGCGCGATCGTGACGGATGCTTGAGTTTTCTCAAGGCCTTGGCCTCGATCTGCCGGATGCGTTCGCGGGTCACCGAAAACTGCTGGCCGACTTCCTCGAGCGTGTGATCGGTGTTCATCCCGATGCCGAACCGCATGCGCAACACGCGTTCCTCACGCGGAGTGAGCGAGGCGAGCACGCGGGTGACGGTTTCCTTGAGGTTAGCCTGGATCGCGGCATCCACCGGGATCACCGCGTTCTTGTCCTCGATGAAATCGCCGAGATGCGAATCTTCCTCGTCGCCGATCGGCGTTTCGAGGCTGATCGGTTCCTTGGCGATCTTCATCACCTTGCGCACCTTCTCGAGCGGCATGGAGAGCTTCTCCGCCATCTCTTCGGG
>JBFHIF010000372.1:0-2043 GCA_041596595.1 Erythrobacter sp.
ACCGCTCACGAGAACCGCGAACAGGCGCTCGAGGAAACCCACCGCGCGCTCGAAATGTATCGCGCCTGTGTCGAGGAAGACCTCGCCCTGCCGGTGATCGCGGGCGAGAAGCCGGAAAACGAGCGCTTTCCCGGAGCGGTAGAGACCTGGTCGATCGAGGCGATGATGCAGGACGGCAAGGCTCTGCAGGCGGGCACGAGCCATTATCTCGGGACCAATTTCGCGCAAGCCGCGGGCATCCAGTATCAGGACCGCGAAGGCGCGCAGCAATTCTGCCACACGACCAGCTGGGGCACGTCGACGCGAATGGTCGGCGGCGTGATCATGGTTCACGGCGACGACGATGGCTTGCGGGTCCCCCCGCGGATCGCGCCTCACCAGGTGGTGATCCTGCCGATGCTTCGCGACAAGCCCGAGGACGCGGCCTTGCTCGACTATTGCGAGGACCTGCGCGCTGCTCTCGCCGAACAATGGAGCATGGGCGAAAAGGTCCGCGTGCTGCTCGACAAGACCCCGGCCAAGGCCTCGGCCAAACGGTGGGACTGGGTCCGCAAGGGGGCACCGATCGTGCTCGAGGTCGGCCCGCGCGACATGGAGGGCGGCAAGGTCGCCGCGATCCGCCGCGACCGGCTGTGGAATGCCGAAACCGGCAAGCTCGCCACCAATTTCCCCGCGCGCGACGAATTCGTCGGCCGCATCGGCGGGCTGCTCCAGGAAATCCAGGAAAGCCTGTTCGAGGATGTGCGTGACCGGCGCGATGCCAACATCACCCGCGGCATGACCGACTGGTCCGAGGTCGCGCAGTTCTACCGCGAAAACGGCAAATATCCCGGCTGGGTCGAGGTCGAGTGGTCGAAGCCCACGGGCGCGGCGCTCGACAAGGTGGTCGAACGGCTCAAGGCGGAAAAGCTTACGCTGCGCAATATCCCGCGCGACGCGAAGCCCGCCGAAGGGACGTGCATCTTTACCGGTGAGAAAGCGACGGAACGGGTCCTCGTCGCGCGGGCATACTGATCAGCCTATTGATCTCGCGCGGCGCGCGCTGCACAACCCGCACCATGATCAAGACCATTGTAAGCGCTACCGCGCTGCTCGCCGCCGCGACACCTGTTTTCGCACACGAACCGGTTCCCCAGTCCCAGCTTGCCGAAACTGTCTCGGAAGAACGGCTGCGCGCCAATCTCGAAAAGATCGTGTCATTCGGAACCCGTCACACGCTGTCCTCGCAGACCCACCCCACGCGGGGGATCGGAGCGGCGGTCAACTGGGCGCTTGACGAGTTTCGCCGCATCGGCGCGACCTGCAACGGATGTCTCGAGGTCCGCTCCGTCGAGCGCGTCGTGGAGCCCGATGGCCGGCGCATTATCGAGCCCACGCTCGTGCGCAACGCCGTGGCGATCCAGTGGGGGACCCAGCGGCCCAAGGAAGTGGTGATCGTGCAGGGCCATTATGACAGCCGCGTCACCGATCCGCTTAATGCCGAGGACGATGCGCCCGGAGCGAATGACGACGGTTCGGGCAGCGTGATGATCCTCGAGGCAGCCCGGCTCCTGTCCCGGAACGGCTATCCTTCCACCATCATCTACGCGCTTCTAACCGGCGAAGAGCAGGGGCTTTACGGGGCGCAGATCCTTGCCGACTGGGTCGAGGAACAGGGCTTCAGCGTGAAGGCGGTCCTCAACAACGACATGATCGGCAATTCCTGCGGATCGGACGGCTATTGCGATCCGGCCCATGTCCGGGTGTTTTCCGAAGGGTTGAGAGCGGACTCGACCGAGGATCTGCGCGCGCGCCAGCGGCGTTTCGGCGGCGAGAACGATGCGCCGGGCCGGAACCTGTCGCGCTGGCTCGCCGATTTAGCTGCGGAAAACCCCAGCGGAATGCAGGTTCGCGAAATCTGGCGGACCGACCGGATGGGTCGCGGGGGCGACCAGATCCCGTTTCTCGACAAGGGTTATCCGGCGGTTCGGGTCACCGTGTCGGTTGAGGATTACGATCACCAGCATCAGGACCTGCGCACCGAAGACGGCGTGGTCTATGGCG
>JBFHIF010000373.1:0-2039 GCA_041596595.1 Erythrobacter sp.
TAACGGTTCCATTGCATCCCTTCCGCAAAAGCAAGCGTCTGCTTTCCTTTTGACCGTGCCTAAGTAAAAGAGCCGTCCGCGACAAGTTCACATCAGGCGAACCCAATCATTACCGACGCTTCTTCCCCCATCCTGCTATTCGATTCCGGGGTCGGCGGGCTCACCGTGCTCGCCGAGACGAGGAAGCTGCTACCCGATGCGCCGGTGATCTACGCCGCCGACATGGCCGGCTTGCCCTACGGCACCAAGAGCGAGGCGGAAATCGCTGCGCGCGTCTGCGGCTTGCTCGGCCGGATGGCGGAGCGATATCGACCGCGCCTGATCTGTATCGCCTGCAACACCGCGAGCACGATCGCTCTGGGCATGGTGCGCGAGGTGCTCGAAATTCCGATTGTCGGAACCGTTCCCGCGATCAAGCCCGCCGCAGAGACTACGAAAAGCGGAGTGATCGGACTGCTCGGCACCGAGGCGACCATAAGACAGGCCTATGTCGACAATCTCGAGCGCGAATTCGCGAGCGACAAGCTGCTGCTGCGCCATGCCGCGCCGAACCTGGTCGACATCGCCGAAGCCAAGTTGCGCGGCGCCAAGGTCGCGCCCGAGGATATCGCAGAAGCGGTGGCCGGGCTTCGCGCGCACCCTGAAGCTGCGCGGATTGACACGCTGGTGCTTGCCTGCACGCACTTCCCCCTCCTGAGCGAAGAACTGCGCGCGGTTTTTGGAACAGACGTTACCTTGATCGACGGCGCACGGGGGATCGCGCGGCGAATTTCTGCGCTGACGACCGGGCAGTCCTTCGTGCGCGAGCGCGCTGACCTGGCCTTGACTACCGGGGCCCTGCCCCAGTTCAGGCAACTTGCAGGATCGTTCCGTAAACTGGGAATCACCGAGCTTTCGAGCTTCTAGCTGCGAACCGCTCGCAAAGATCGCGGTGGCATTGGCGCGGCGAAATGCCTAAACCACACCGAATTTCCCGCATTCTTTTGCGAAGAGCCTGACACCTCGAGTACGCACGTGAATTACAACCAGATATTCGAATCCGCGATCGACCGCCTCCACGAGGAAGGGCGATACCGTGTGTTCATCGATATCCTGAGAAACAAGGGCGCCTATCCCAATGCGCGCTGTTTCCACGGGCATAACGGGCCCAAGCCGATTACGGTCTGGTGTTCGAACGACTATCTCGCGATGGGCCAGCACGACAAGGTGATCAGCGCGATGGAAGAAGCGCTGCACGATGTCGGCGCAGGTTCGGGCGGCACGCGCAATATCGGCGGGAACACGCATCTCCATGTCGAGCTCGAGCGCGAACTTGCCGACCTTCACGGCAAGGAAGGCGCGCTGCTGTTCACCAGCGGATATGTGTCCAACGACGCGACACTCTCGACCCTCGCGAAACTGCTTCCGGGCTGCGTGGTATTCTCGGACGAACTCAACCATGCCAGCATGATCGCCGGGATCCGCAATTCGGGCTGCGAGAAGCGTGTCTTCCACCACAACGACATGCGCCATCTCGAGGAATTGCTCGCCGCCGAAAATATCGACACGCCCAAGGTAATCGCGTTCGAAAGCGTCTATTCGATGGATGGAGATGTCGCTCCGATCCACGCGATCTGCGACCTCGCCGAGAGATACAACGCGCTCACCTATATCGACGAAGTCCACGCGGTCGGAATGTATGGCAAGCGGGGCGGCGGGATCTCCGAGCGTGACAATGCCGCGCACCGGATCGACATCATCGAAGGCACGCTGGGCAAGGCGTTCGGGGTGATGGGCGGATATATCGCGTCCGATACTCGGGTGATCGACTGCATCCGCAGCTATGCTCCGGGCTTCATCTTCACCACCTCGCTTTCGCCCGTTCTGGTCGCGGGCGTTCTCGCTTCGGTAAAGCATCTCAAGCACAGCAGCGAAGAGCGCAACGCCCAGCAGCGTGCTGCCGCGATGCTCAAGCTCAAGTTCGCCGAGGCAGGTCTGCCGGTGATGGACAGCGTGACCCATATCGTTCCGCTGATGGTCGGAGACCCGGTGCGCGCCAA
>JBFHIF010000374.1:0-2036 GCA_041596595.1 Erythrobacter sp.
AGAATGAAGAAGAAGAGAACCGCGAGCCAGACCAGTGCCCCGACGGGAAAGCCGCTTTGTCCCCTGTTGCTCTGGCGCTGCTCGCTCGCCGCCGCGGCGACGCGGGCCGCCTCGTCAGGGGGAAGTTGGAGCTGGCCAATGATCGCGTCGGTCCCGGACACGATCCCGCCCGGCATGTCGCCCTCGCGAAACCGGGGAAGGATCTGGTTCTGAATGATCAGCGCCGAGAGCGCATCGGTGAGATAGCCCTCGAGCCCGTAGCCGACCTCGATCCTCACCTTGCGTTCGTTGGGAGCGACGAGCAGCAGCGCGCCATCGTTGCGCTCCGCATCGCCAATGCCCCAGGCGCGGCCCAGCTGGTAGCCGTAATCGGCAATGTCATAGCCCTGGAGATCGGGCACCGTTGCTACCACGAGCTGGCGCTGCGACTGGGTTTCGAGCGCTTCGAGCTTGGCGGTCAGCTGCGCCTCGACATCGGGCGGAAGGATATTGGCATTGTCCACCACCCGCCCGGTGAGCGGCGGGAATTCGGGCTGCGCGGCGAGCGGGGACGCGACCAGCGCCCCCGCTGCTGCGAGCACCAGGAAAAGCTGGCGCAGCACGCCGATCAGTTCGACGTCATGTCGATCGTCGGGGCGGCTTCGGCCCCTTCGGTCACCGCCGAATAGGGCACCATTGCTTCCGCACCGTGAATGATGTTCGCGCCGATCGTGTCGGGGAAGGTGCGGATCGTGGTGTTATATTTGCGCACCGCTTCGTTGTAATCGCGGATCGCGACCGCGATGCGGTTTTCCGTCCCTTCGAGCTGGCTCTGCAGCGCAAGGAAGTTCTGGTTGGACTGGATCTGCGGATAGGCCTCGAAACTGGCGAGGAGGCGTCCCAGCCCGGCGCCAAGCTGGCTCTGCGCTGCGGCGAACTGTTCCATCTTGGCCGGATCATCGAGATCGTCGGCGCTGACATTGATCGCGGTTGCGCGCGCGCGCGCCTCGGTCACTTCGGTGAGGATCGAGCGCTCGTTCTCCGCGGCGCCCTGTGCGACTTCTACGAGGTTGGGAATGAGGTTGGCGCGGCGCTGGAACTGCGCTTCGACATCGGCCCATTTGGCCTTCGCTTCTTCCTCGGCGGCTGGGACCGAGTTGATCCCGCATGCGGCCAGCGTGAAAGATGCGGCTGCCACCATGACAGCGCGGGTCCATGTCTTCAGATTCATCGAAATCCCCTTCAGCGAAATACGCGCAGCCCGGTGCCTTGGAAGGGCGGGGCGCGCCTGTATTGCCGATATAGCACACCGCAACCCGCTTTCAAGAAGTCCACAGGGCGCACGTGCCAGTCTTGGCAGCGCGGGGCTGGCCTGCAAGATTGCGCGGCACGGGTCGAAAAAGGGAGAGGGACTGATGCTTACAGAGTTCAAGGAATTCATTGCCAAGGGCAATGTCATGGAACTGGCTGTCGCGGTGATCATCGCGGGCGCGTTTGCAGTGATCGTCGCGTCGATGACGTCGGACCTGATCATGCCGGTTGTCGGCGCGATCTTCGGCGAGGTCGATTTCAGCGACAAGTATATCGTGCTGTCGGGCGAAGTCGAAGCCGGCATGTCGTTAGAAGCTGCGCGCGAAGCGGGCGCGAACGTGTTGGCGTGGGGAGCTTTCGTGACTGCGGTGATCAATTTCGTGATCCTCGCCTTCATCATCTTCATGCTGGTCCGCTACACCAACAAGGTGAAGGCGCGCTTTGAAACGCCGGCCGAGCCCGAGGCTCCGGCCAGTCCAAGCGAGAAAGATCTGCTGATCGAGATCAGGGACGCGCTGAGAAAATAGCGCGAACCCGTTCGGGGGGAACCCGGCGGTTGCGGCACCCGTTCATCTGCGGATAGCCGACAACAGGAGGGTTCCCCCATGAATTTGGCAGCAGAGTTTCGCAAGTTCATCGCGCGCGGCAACGTGCTCGACCTTGCGATCGGCGTCGTGATCGGCGCGGCTTTCGGAAAGATCGTCACTTCGCTTACCGAAAGCGTGATCATGCCGTTCATCGGCTGG
>JBFHIF010000375.1:0-2028 GCA_041596595.1 Erythrobacter sp.
CCGAGCGACTGGGTGCAGAAGCGATAACGATGGCCGCGGGCGATGGAGCCAACGACATTCCGATGATCGAGAGCGCGACCTACGGGATCGTCTATCGCGCCAAGCCGAAGGCGCGTGCGGCGGCGAATGGGAGGATTGACAGGGGCGATCTCACGGCGCTGCTCTTGCTGCTCGGGATTGCGAAAAAGGACTGGGTTTCGGGTTGAATTCGCGCGAGCTTGGGGGGGGGCTTAGATAAGCGCCGGAAAAGTCGGTTGCGATTGGGAACTGAGTTGTGGTATTTACATTGTTGTAAGTAACCGCGGCTATCCGTGATCCCGTCAACGACCAATGAAAGCTCGTCTTCCCATGCCCAGTCGCGATTTCAGCGCCCTGTTCGCCTCGGACGGCACAGTCCTTCGCCATCCCGACCGGCCAAAGCCGCACTATTCGCTTCCGCGTGCGATCAGGAATTTCCGCCTTCTGATGAAGGACAAGGAAGACACCAGCCTCGTCTTCAAGATCTACGAATCGCTGCCTTCGCGCGATTTCATGGACCGGGTTCGCGACCTGGGACTATCGGAACGCGGCGAATTCCTGCGCGCAACCGAACCCAGCCTTCCCGAAATTCTCGATGACCATGCCGAATTGCGCAAGACCCCCAAGGGCAGCCTGGCGCACGCCTATTGCGACTTCATGGAACGCGAAGGGCTGACCGCCGCCGGACTGGTCGCCGAAGCCGAGAAACTTGGACGCACGAAATATCCCGATCTCGTCCAGTGGTATTCCGAAAGGTCGCGCGACACGCATGATCTGTTTCACGTTCTCACCGGATATGGCCGCGATGCTCTGGGCGAACAGTGCGTGCTGCTGTTCACCCACGGGCAGTCTCCCGCTCACGGCCATCTGCTCATCGGCTATGCCGGCGCTGCCAACATCAAGAAGATGATCGGGCGCCGCAGCAAGGCGCCGGTCTTCGGCGCGATCCGCCAGGCCAAGCGCACGGGCAAGGGCGCTCCGACCCTGATCGATCAACCGATCCGTGAATTGCTTAAGCAGCCGCTCGATACGGTGCGCGCGGTTCTGGGCATCCCCGAGCCGACCCTTTACCGCGAGTGCCACCGGATCTGGGCGCAAGAGGGGATCGACCCGTATGATCTGCTCGCAACCGAAGACGGGCAGGGCGAGCTCAAGGCCGCCTGACCGGGCACTGACCTCAAGAGAACTAGAGCCAGCTCGCGATCTGGCTGAGCGGTTTCTTCTCGAGGGCCTGTTTCGGAACGGTCGCATCCTTGCTCGGATGCCCGACGACCACGATCATCAGCGGCTTTTCCCATTCGGGACGACCGCATGCCTCGCGCAGGAATCCCATCGGTGACGGGGTATGTGTGAGGGTCGCGAGCCCGGCTTCGTGCAAAGTCGCTATCAGGAGCCCGCAGGCAATGCCGACGCTTTCGGTGACGTAATAGTTCTGTGTCTTCCCGTCCTCCTCGATTCCCCCTTTGCGCTGGGCAAAGACGACGATGAGATAGGGGGCGGTTTCAAGAAAGGGCTTGTCGGCATCGGTGCCAAGGTCCCTGAGCGCGCCGAGCCATTCCGCGGTGGCTTTCGGCGGTCCGCCGTCCGCTCCGTAAAATCGCTTTTCTTCGGCCTCCGCCGCTTCGCGGATCGCGCGTTTCTTGTCGGGGGATGAGACGACGGCGAAGTGCCAAGGCTGGTGATTGGCGCCGTTTGGCGCGCTCCCGGCCGCCTCGATCGCGGCTTCGATGACGTCGGATGGAACGGCGGCGTCGGAGAAGAAGCGGCAGGTGCGCCGCTGTTTCAGACGGTCGCGCATGGCCCGCGCACGCGCAATGCTTTCGTCATCGGGCAGGGCTTCGATCGCGTAGGGAATTGTTTCGTGTTTGCGCATGGCGCTTACTTGCCTGCTGATGATGCCTATGGAAAGGCCGATTGCTGCGCCGCTGCTGGACTCGGTGATGACGAGAGTTTAAGTTGCAATTTGCGAACCCATTGCCTCACCGGAGGAGTTCATGGCGCTGATCGATC
>JBFHIF010000376.1:0-1996 GCA_041596595.1 Erythrobacter sp.
AAGGTCGAGCAGCCTGCCGGGTGTCGCGACGAGAATGTCGGTTCCGCGGTGCAGCTTGTTGCGGTCCTTGTTGACCGAAGTGCCGCCGACGATCGACTGCACCTTGAGGCCCGCAAGAGCCCCGTAATCCTTCGCGCTTTCGGCGATCTGGGTTGCAAGCTCGCGCGTCGGCGCGAGAACCAGCATGCGGCAGCTCTTGAAGGGAATCTGGTTTTCGCTCGCGCGCAGCCTATCGATGCTCGGAAGCATGAACGCTGCGGTCTTGCCGGTGCCGGTCTGGGCGATGCCCAGCAGGTCACGGCCCGCGAGAACCGGCGGGATAGCCTGCGCCTGGATCGGCGTAGGAACGTCGTAGCCCTTGAGATCAAGAGCCTGAAGAACGGGCTGCGAAAGCCCGAGATCTGAAAATTTTGTCATGAAAGCTCGCATTATATGCGAAACGCGCACCATCAACGGCGCGCGGTCGCGGGGTTTGAAAACCACCCGCGTGAAAAGGGAAGTCTGTGGGTAGAACAAGATCGGCGCCGGGGCAGATGTGTCAGAGCCGCCGCTTCACGCTGGCAGGCCGATCTTGAGTTGGACGCTAGATGGGCGCGCGCTGTCCGAATGTCAATCAGCGATTCTCATGGCCACGATGGCCGCACTGGGCCGCCACCCGCCGAAATCGACCGGAATCGAACGGGTTGTCGCGATCGGCTCGCCAGCCAGGTCGCGCGCGGGCGAGAAGCGCGCGTCGAGACGGCAAGTGTCCTAACGCAAGCCGGCCGCTTGCATCAGAGCCGTGGTGGACGGATCAAACTGCCCTTCCCCTGAACTCAATTGCTTGGCGATCGCCTTGCCCAGTTCGACTCCGAACTGGTCGAACGGGTTGATGCCCATCAGCACAGCATTGGCGAAGGTGCGATGTTCGTGGAAAGCGATCAGCGCGCCGAGCATCGCGGCATCGATATCGTCCGCGAGCATCATGGCGGACGGGCGGTCGCCGGGATAATTGCGCGCCGGATCGTCCGAGGATTGGCCCGCCATGAGCGCGGCACCCTGCGCAAGGCAGTTCATCAGCAGCGCCGAATGGTGAGCGGGATCGAGCTCATCGCCAGGCGCAATGCTCGCGATGAAATCCACCGGGACCAGCCGCGTGCCCTGGTGCAGCAGTTGGAACACGGCGTGCTGGGCATCGGTCCCGACACCGCCCCAGGTGATCGCCGCGGTGGGTCCGCCAACTGGCTCGCCTTCGACAGTCACACTCTTGCCGTTCGATTCCATCTCGAGCTGCTGGAGGTAATCGGGAAACAGCGCGAGCCGTTCGTCATAAGCGAAGACAGCGCGGGTCTCGCAACCGCGCAGCCGCGAATAATACTGGTCGGCAAAGGCCGCGAGCAGGGGACCGTTGGCGCGCCCTTCGGTTTCGCGAAAATGGCTGTCGATCGCCCTCGCGCCTGCGAGCATGGCCTTGAAATCGTCCATTCCGACCGCGAGTGCGAGCGGAAACCCGATGCTCGACCACAGCGAATAACGCCCTCCCACGCTCTCGGGAAACGGCAGAATCCGCGTTTCGTCGACGCCCCAATCGACCGCACCTTGGGGGTTGGCGGTCAATGCAACCACGCGTCCGCTGGGATCGGCAATGCCGTTCTTCTCGAGCCATTTGAGTGCGCTCGTCGCATTGGTCATGGTCTCGGTGGTGGTAAAGGTCTTGGATGCGATCGCGATGAGCGTCTTGGCTGGGTCGCACGCGGCAAAAGCCTGTTCGAGAGCCAGCCCGTCGATATTCGACACGACATGGACATCGACCAAAGCGAGATCGCGGGTCAGCGCATCGATCGCGAGCGCGGGTCCAAGCGCGGAGCCGCCGATCCCGATATGGATAAGATGCTCGATCTCACCCAGCGCGCCGCCGTGGATCGCCTCGACCAGCATGGCCATCCGGGCGAGCAACGCCTCGCCTTCCTCGACCGCAGCGGGCGTGCCGCTTCCGCGCATCGCCGGGTGGGTCGCA
>JBFHIF010000377.1:0-1991 GCA_041596595.1 Erythrobacter sp.
ACCGTCGACGCGCAGTTGCCAGCCCGGCTCGACCACCACCGTCCCGGTCGGCTCGGCGATGATCGCAGGGCCCACGAGCGCGTGACCGGGTTCGAGCCGCTCGATCGCGTGGACCGGGGCGTCACGCCACTCGCCTTTTGAAAAGAACCGCGTCCTTCCCGCCGGAGTTGGCAAGTCATCGCGTGGATCAGGCCGATCAGCCCTCGGCAGATCGCCGCCCCCGGCGCGCGCTTCGACCACGAGCGTGTCGACCAGAACCACCTTGTCATCGGCGGTAAAGCCGAATTGCCGTTCGTGCGCCTTGTCGAAGGCTACGCGCATCGCGGCCGCATCGTTCAGTGCGACCTTGAGCACCGTGTCGGTTCCCTTGTAGCGCAGTAGCGCCGAAGCTTCGGTGACGATCTGCGAAACAGGCGCGCCCTGTTTCTCGAGATCGCGCGCGCATTCTTCTCCAAGCGCATTGGCCCGCCTGGCAAGATCGGTTTCCACTTCCGCAGCAAGCGCCTCGCCGATGACCTCCTGCCGTTCCGTCTGCAAGGCTGCGAGCCCAATCCCGTAGGCTGACAGGACGCCTGCGAAGCGGTGGACGAGGATCGAGCCAATGCCCAGCCGTTCGGCCACGAGGCAGGCGTGCTGCCCGCCCGCGCCGCCGAAGCAATTGAGGACGTAGTCCTTCACTTCGTGTCCGCGCGCGATCGAGACCTGCTTGATCGCCTGCGCCATATGTTCGTTGGCGATCTCGAGAAAGCCTTCGGCGACCTCCTCGCCCGTGCGCCCGTCATCAAGTTCCGCGGCGATACGGTCGAACCCACTGCGCGAAGCCTCGATGTCCAGCGGTTCATCCTGCCCGGGGCCGAAAATCGCGGGAAAGAAATCGGGTTGAAGCTTGCCGAGACAGGCATTGATGTCGGTCACTGCGAGCGGCCCGCCCCGCCGGTAGCAGGTAGGGCCCGGATCCGCGCCCGCCGACCCCGGTCCGACCCTGAAGCGTCCATCCTCGAACCGGAGCACCGAGCCCCCTCCTGCGGCGACGGTGTGGATATCGAGCATAGGCACCCGCATCTCCACCCCGGCAACCCGGGTTTCGTAGACCTTTTCGAACTCTCCGGCATAATGTGACACGTCGGTAGACGTCCCGCCCATGTCGAAGCCGATCACGCGGTCGAATCCGGCCGCCCGCGCTGTCGCCACGCAGCCGACGATCCCTCCCGCGGGACCGGACAGTATCGCGTCGCGACCCCGAAAGGCGCGCGCGCCCGCCAGACCGCCCGAACTCTGCATGAATCGCAAGAGCCCCGGAGTGCCCTCGCCTTCGAACGCGCCGGCGAAGCGATCGACATAACGCCGCAAGACAGGGGTGAGATAGGCGTCGACCACGCTGGTCTGCGCGCGCGGAACAATCCGCGCGAGCGGGCTGACCTCGTGGCTCGCGGAAACCTGCTCGAAACCAACCTCGCGGGCGATCCGCGCCAATGCCTGTTCGTGGGCGGGATGACGAAATGCGTGCATCAGAGCGATTGCCACCGCGCGGTAGCCCTGCGCGTAAGCGTCCGAAAGAGCGGCGCGCGCATGATCTTCGTCGAGAGACTTCTCCACCGTGCCATCGGCACGGACCCGCTCGTTCGCTTCGATCGACAGGCCATGAAGGAGGGCCGGTTTTTCGATCCGGAGGGCAAAGGTATCGGGCCTGGCCTGGTTTCCGATCTCGATCAGGTCGCCCAATCCGGCCGTAGTCACGAATACGGTCGGCTCGCCGCGACGTTCGAGCAGCGCGTTTGTAGCGACGGTGGTGCCCATTTTCACCGCCGCGATCCGATCGCCAGGAATCGGGGCGCCCTCGTTCAGCCCGAGAAACCGACGGATCGCGTGAAGCGCTGCGTCGTCATAGGCTTCGGGATTGTCGGACAGATATTTCGCTGTCGAAAGCGTGCCATCCGGAGCGCGCGCGACCACGTCGGTGAACGTCCCGCCGCGATCGATCCAGAACTGCC
>JBFHIF010000378.1:0-1986 GCA_041596595.1 Erythrobacter sp.
CCCAATTATCGCGAGTTCTACGAAAAACGCTATTTTGCGCATGGCCGCGACTGCCGCGACCTGTGGATTTCAGTGGCGGGAGAGGAAGTGCCGTTCGGGGTCGATATCCTGTTCGCCGCGGCCAATCTGCCGGGCTTCAGTTTCGCGGTAGAAATCTGCGAGGATTACTGGGCGCCGAGCCCACCGGGCACGATGGCAGCGCTCGCCGGGGCGCATATCCTGTGCAATCTATCCGCCTCGCCGATCACGATTGGTCGCGCAGACGACCGCCACCTCCACTGCCGATCTTCAAGCGCTCGCTCGATCTGCGCTTACGCTTATTCGGCCAGCGGCCACGGCGAGAGCACCACCGACCTCGCATGGGACGGGCAGGGCGTGATCTACGAGATGGGTGACCTGATGGCCGAGAGCGTCCGTTTCGATCTCGATCCCGAACTGTGCATCGTCGATATCGATACCGGCCGGATCGCATCCGAGAGGATGCGCAACCAGACCTTTTCCGATGCAGCGGAAGCCCACGGCCGCCCCGAAGACAGCTTTCGCCGGATCGTGTTCGAGCACGAGGCCGAACGGCGTGATCTTGGCTTGAAGCGCCCGGTTCGGCGCTTCCCCTTCGTTCCCAACCGCCGCGACAAGCTTGACCAGGATGCCTACGAGGCATTCAACATCCAGGTCGATGCGCTGATGCGCCGGTTCCAGGCGACGCGCGGCGAGAGCATGGTAATCGGCGTGTCGGGCGGGCTCGACAGCACCCACGCGCTAATCGTCGCGGCCAAGGCGTGCGACCGGTTGGGCCTGCCGCGCAGCACGATCCGCGGTTACACCATGCCCGGCTTCGGCACGTCGGACACGACCAAGTCCAATGCATGGAAGCTGATGGAGGCGATGGATATCGTCGCCGAGGAAATCGACATCAAGCCGGCCGCGCGGCTGATGCTGGCGGACATGGGTCATCCCTTTGCAGATGGCGAAGCGGTCTATGACACGGTGTTCGAGAATGTTCAGGCGGGACTGCGGACCGATTACCTCTTCCGGCTTGCCGGGCAGCATCGCGGGTTCGTGATCGGCACAGGTGACCTGAGTGAGCTCGCGCTGGGCTGGTGCACGTACGGAGTGGGAGACCAGATGAGCCATTATGGCGTCAATTCAGGTGTCCCCAAGACGTTGATCCAGTATCTCATCCGCTGGGCGATCGAGACCGAGCAGTTCCTTCCGGCCGCGAGCGAAGTGCTCCAGGCGATCCTCGAAACCGAGATATCGCCCGAACTGGTCCCCGCCGGGGAAGACGGCGAGATCCAGAGCACTGAGCAGACGATCGGGCCTTACGAACTCAACGATTTCTTCCTGCACCACATCATCCGGTTCGGTCTCAACCCGTCCAAGGTCGCATTCCTTGCATGGCACGCGTGGAAGGATGCGAGCACCGGATCATGGCCTGCCGGGTTCCCCGAGGATCGCAAGAACGCTTACGACCTGCCGACCATCGCGCGCTGGCTCGAAGCGTTTCTCAAGCGCTTCTTCGGGTTCAGCCAGTTCAAGCGCAGCGCGATGCCCAACGGGCCCAAGGTTTCATCGGGCGGGGCGCTCAGCCCGCGCGGTGACTGGCGCGCACCGTCGGACTCGGTCGCCGATGCGTGGATCGAGGAATTGCACGCCAATCTGCCCGAGGGCACACTGCCACAAGACTAAAACGACAAGGCCGGGGCGCGTCCTGCACCCCGGCCTCGATCATAAATCTGCGCTCGATCAGGCGGCCAACCGCTCGACCTGTTCACGCGCGGCCTCGACCTTTTCCGCGCCATCAGCGCCCATGATGCCATCGGCGGCGATCACCTCGACATCAGTAATGCCGAGGAAGCCGAGGAAGAATTTCAGCCAGCTGGTCATGAAATCCATCTCGCTCCCGATCGGCGTGCCGCCCGAAGCGGCGGTGATGTAGGCCTTCTTGCCCTTGAGCAGCCCTTCGGGGCCGGTCGCGGTGTAGCG
>JBFHIF010000379.1:0-1981 GCA_041596595.1 Erythrobacter sp.
CTTGTCGGGCGCTACGGCAAAGGCGTTCGAGCCGAGCAGCCCCGCATCATCGCCGATCGGCAGCGGGTGGAGCGCGGACGGCGTCGGAAGGGCCGCGAGGCCCGGCCCATCGTCAAGCGCGGCCGGCTCGCGCTCGAACCCCGGAATGTCGGGACCGAATTCGCGGCGCAATTCGCCGCCTTCGACGAGCGGTCCGATCACGTTTCCGAGCCCGAAGAAGAACGGCTGGCGCAGGGCGAAACCGGCCGCGACATCGGTCCCGTTGACGGGGAAGAGATTGGCGAGCTTCACCTCCTCGGGATGCAAAGCGGCGTAGTGGTTGAGGCCCGCGGCATAGGCATCGAACAGCGCGCGGGTATCGGCGGGGAGCCGGGGATATTCGCGTTCCGCCACACCGCGTGCATCGATCAGGTGATAGGCGAAATCGAACGGTGCGCCATCTTCGCCCGCGATCGCGCCATAGCGCCCGCGGCTCATCGCGACGACATCCTGGAGAGTGAAGAAATCGTCCTGAGCCTGCGCGATCGCGACCCCGAATGCGACGTCGGCATCGCGCTTGCCGTGGATCGCGGGAACGCCGAACTCGTCACGCAGGATCTCGGCACGGTAGGTCTGGGCTTCGGGGGCTTCACCGCGTTCGGCGATGATCGGCTCCCAGCTTGCGAGCGCGACGAATGTCAGCACCAGCAGGATTAGCAGCGCCCACGCGCCGCGCTTGACCCAGACCATTTTGCGAAATCTCTCTCTTGATGCCCCTCGACGCACCGAGCATCGCTGCCCAGCCGTGCCCGGTCAAGCGCGGCGATGCGCGCGCGACCCTTGCAAAGCGCGTGGCCGGACCCACCTAGCCGGGTAACACACCTGCGGTCCGGAAATTTTTGGGGCAGGGCCTTGTGTTGCAAATATGCAACGCTAACTTGTGTGGGTCATTTCAGATGAGGGTGCGTCCATGAATCTCGAAAAATTCACCGATCGGGCCAAGGGCTTTCTGCAAAGCGCGCAGACCGTAGCCATCCGCATGAACCATCAGCGGATCACCCCGCTGCACTTGCTCAAGGCCCTGCTCGAGGATGATGAGGGCATGGCTTCCGGCCTGATCCAGCGCGCGGGCGGCGAGCCTACCCTGGCAGCGGGAGCGGTCGATGCCGAGCTCGCCAAGATCCCGCAGGTCACCGGCGGTGGGGCGCAGGACACCCCCGGGCTCGATAACGACGCCGTGCGGGTGCTCGACCAGGCCGAACAGCTCGCCGACAAGGCGGGCGATTCCTACGTGACGGTCGAAAGGCTGCTCACCGCGCTCGCTATTTCCTCTACCAAGGCGGGCGAAGCGATGAAAGCGGCGAGCGTTTCGCCGCAATCGCTCAACGCCGCGATCGAGCAGCTGCGCGGCGGCAAGAAGGCTGACAGCGCCAGTGCCGAGGCCAATTACGACGCGATGCAGAAATTTGCCCGCGACCTCACCCAGGCGGCGCGCGACGGCAAGCTCGATCCCGTCATCGGCCGCGACGAGGAAATCCGCCGCACCGTCCAGATCCTTGCGCGGCGCACCAAGAACAATCCCGCTCTGATCGGCGAGCCGGGAACCGGCAAGACCGCGATCGCCGAAGGGCTCGCGCTCCGGATCGCCAATGGCGACGTGCCCGACAGCCTCAAGGGCCGCACTCTGATGAGCCTCGACATGGGCGCGCTGATCGCCGGCGCGAAATATCGCGGCGAATTCGAGGAACGGTTGAAAGCCGTGCTGTCGGAGGTCCAGGCTGCCGAAGGCCGCATCATCCTGTTCATCGACGAGATGCACACGCTGATCGGGGCGGGCGCTTCGGAAGGGTCGATGGATGCCTCGAACCTTTTGAAGCCTGCACTGTCGCGCGGCGAGCTCCACTGCATCGGCGCGACCACGCTCGACGAATACCAGAAATATGTCGAGAAGGACCCTGCGCTCCAGCGGCGGTTCCAGCCGGTCTATATCGAGGAGCCGAAC
>JBFHIF010000380.1:0-1960 GCA_041596595.1 Erythrobacter sp.
ATGCCCGGATCGGTCTTCCACCAATCCCACAGCGCCTTGGCTCCGCTTTCGGGGACCACGCCCAGTTCGGCGAGCTTTTGCGTCGCGTGCGCCTCGATCAGGAACCAGATCTCGTATTTGGTCTCCGGCTCCCAGATCGCGGACATTTCGGGGCGGGCATAACGGGGGACCATCGCGGGTTTCCTTCGTGGCAGGGTTTCGAGTCGGGTCGTCTCGGCGCGGCTATTGCCCCTGCGCGCGAATGGCAAGGCCGGGCCGCGTCGTGGCACCCTGCAGCCGAGCCGTCAGAGCAAGCCTTTGGCGCGCAGCGAGACGTGGCCCTCGCGCCCGACGATCACGTGATCGTGGACCACGATGCCGAGCAGTCTCCCGGCCTCGGCGATGCGCTGGGTGATCTGGATGTCGGCGCGGCTCGGTTCGGGGTTGCCGCTAGGGTGGTTGTGCACGAGGATCAGTGCGCTTGCGCCAATATCCATCGCGCGGCGGATAACCTCGCGCGGGTGGATCGCTGCTTCATCGATCGACCCGTCGCCGACATGATGGTCGTCGATCAATCGGTTCTTGGTATCGAGATAAAGCACCCGCACGCGCTCGACGGTCAGGTGCGCCATGTCGATCGCGAGGTAATCGATCAGCGTCTGCCAACTCGACAGGACCGGTCTTTGCAGCACCTCGCTTCGTGCCATCCGGCGCGCCGCCACCGCGACGCTCTTGAGAGCCGCTGCGCTGGTTTCGCCTACGCCCTTGACCCGCTGCAATGCCTTGGGGTCGGCATTGAGAACGCCGGCCAGACTTCCGAATTGCCCGAGCAATGCCTTTGCGATCGGCTTGGTGTCGCCCTGCTTGATCGCGGCGAACAGGAGATATTCGAGCACTTCGTAATCGGCGAGCGCCTCGGCACCGCCCTTGAGCAGGCGTTCGCGCAGCCGGGCGCGATGCCCGAGCCCGGCTTTCTTGCCTGCATCCGAAGCTGGTGCCGGGGATGGGCTGGGCGAATTCTCGCCGAAATCGAAGCTGTCGCCCTTGTCCGCCAAGCGGGCTCCTCAGGAACCGATTGAATGTTCGTGCTTCATTGCCTTTAGCAGGCCGAGCGCGCAAGGGGTCGAGCGATGTCCGAAAGCGAGCAAGCATTCAGCGCTGATGCGGCGAGCGACCCGTTGCGGCGCGGGATGTGGCCGCAAAAATGGCGCTGGCGATTCAGCTTGGCGCTGGCGCTGCTCCTTGCGCTCGCCTTCGCCATCGGCTGGCTTTCCCGAGAGCGTATCGCGACCGACGTGATCGACGATCTCCTGCGCGATAACGGGCTTTCGGGCACCTACGAAATCGTCAGCGTCGACCCGAACCGTCAGGTTATCGCCAATCTCGTCATCGGCGCCCCCGACCAGCCCGATTTCACCGCCAAAAGAATGGTGGTGAACATTGATTACGGGCTGCGCGCGCCAGAGATCGAAGGGATCACGCTTGTCGGTGCGCGCGCTTACGGCGTGTGGCGCGATGGACGGCTCAGTTTCGGGAGTCTCGATCCGCTGATCTACACCGACAGCAAGGAGCCGCCTTCACTGCCGTCAATCGACCTCACGGTGCGCGATGGGCGCGCGCTGGTCGAGACCGAATGGGGCGATATCGGCCTCGCGTTCGAGGGCAGGGGTCGTGTTGACGATGGCTTCAAGGGAACCATCGCGGCGACCGCACCGGGTTTCGGAACTGCGGGCTGCCGCTCACGAGTCGCCACCGCCTATGGTCGGCTGGAGACGAACGGCGGAGTGCCGAGTTTCGATGGCCCGCTGCGCCTGCGCAATCTTGCTTGCTCCGGAGCGAGCCTCGCGAGGGCTGATATCGCAGCTGATCTCGCGCTCACCCGCGATTTCTCCGGCGCAAGCGGCGATCTCGCACTTGCCGCCCGCCAGCTTGCGCACGGCGAAATAGCCGCCGAACGCCTGCAGTCCGACGCCCGGTTCAG
>JBFHIF010000381.1:0-1959 GCA_041596595.1 Erythrobacter sp.
CTAGCGCTCGACCACGACCAGACCCTCGATCGCAGGGCCGACTTCCCCGGTCTGGTGACCGGTGATGGCAGCGCGTGGCACTATCTCGACACCGCCGCCACCGCGCAGAAACCGCGCGCGGTTATCGATGCGATCGCGCGCGCGCTCGGAGAGGATTACGCCACCGTCCATCGCGGCGTCTATGCCCGTTCGGCCAACATGACGCGCGCTTACGAAGCCGCGCGCCGCGAGGTCGCGAGCTTCATCGGCGCGCGTGAGGATGAGCTGGTGTTCACCCGCGGCGCGACCGAAGCGATCAATCTGGTTGCCAATAGCTGGGGTAGGGCCAATCTCGGGCCGGGCGACCGGATCCTGCTCTCGCAACTCGAGCACCACTCGAATATCGTCCCGTGGCAGATGGTCGCCGAAACGACCGGGGCCGAAATCGACATCTGCCCTCTGACGCCGGATCATCGGATCGACCTCGACGCTGCCGAGGCGATGCTGACCGATCGCCACAAGCTGGTCGCGCTGTGCCACGTCTCGAACGTGCTGGGCAGCGTGCTCGACGCGAAGCGCGCTGCTGAGATCGCGCATCGGTCAGGGGCTCTGCTGCTTCTCGACGGATGCCAGGCGGCACCGCACATGTCTGTCGACATGGGCGCGCTCGGCTGCGATTTCTACGTGTTTTCAGCGCACAAGCTCTATGGCCCGACCGGGATCGGCGCGCTCTGGGCGCGCGGCGACATCCTTGCCGCCATGCCGCCCTGGGAAGGTGGCGGGGCGATGATCGACCGGGTTGCGTTTGCCGGAACCACCTACGCCCCACCTCCGCAGCGTTTCGAGGCGGGCACGCCCGCAATTACCGAGGCGATCGGCTTTGCCGCCGCTGTGCGCTATGTCCGCGAGGTCGGTCTCGACCGGATTGCCGCGCAAGAATCGGTGCTGGTCGCGCGCCTTCGCCGCGAACTGGGCGCGATGAACGACGTCACCGTTTTCGGTCCTGCTGATGGCGCGGGGATCGTGAGCTTCGCGATCGACGGCATCCACCCGCACGATCTTGGCACGATCCTCGACGAGAGCAATGTCGCGATCCGCGCGGGCCACCATTGCGCGCAGCCATTGATGGACTATCTCGGAGTCCCGGCGACCGCGCGTGCAAGTTTCGGGCTCTATTCGAACCACGAGGATATCGACGCGCTGCTCGAAGGCATTGCCCGCACTCGCCGGATATTTGGGAAAGCACCATGAACAAACCTCAGGACGACAAGGAATTCGTCGCCGCGCCCGCGCCCAACGAGGAGGTGGTCAAGCCGCCCCGGGCGCGCGTGTCCGATGCGGTCGAAGACGACGAGGGCGAGACACCGCCCCGGCGGGAGCGTGACTATCTCGAAGGTTTCCTTGCCAAGCAGCCCGAGCCCACGTCCGCGGGCGGACCGGGCGGCGATCTGCAGCAGGCGGTGATCGACGCGCTCAAGGAAATCTACGATCCCGAAATCCCGGTGAATATCTACGATCTGGGGCTGATCTACGGGGTCGAGGTCGACGATGAAGGCGACGCGATCGTGACGATGACGCTGACCACCCCGCACTGCCCGGTTGCCGAATCGATGCCGGGCGAGGTCGAACTGCGCGCCGCCTCGGTCCCCGGGATCCGCGATGCCGAGGTCAACCTCGTATGGGACCCGCCGTGGTCGCCCGAGAAAATGTCCGACGAAGCGCGGCTCGAACTGGGGATGCTGTGATGGCCGACACGCATACACGCCAGCGACCCGCGGCGGTCATCCTGACCAAGGCCGCCGAGGCCCGGATCGCCGAACTGATGAGCAAGGCCCCCGAGGATGCGATCGGGGTCAAGCTCTCGACCCCGCGGCGCGGCTGTTCGGGGCTCGCCTATTCGGTCGATTACGTCACCGAGGAAGCGAAGTTCGACGAGAAGATCGAGACGCCCGGCGGCGTTTTCTACATCGACGGCGCAAG
>JBFHIF010000382.1:0-1945 GCA_041596595.1 Erythrobacter sp.
ACGGCACCAAGCGCTACATCACCAACGCGCCTCACGCGGATGTCGCGCTGATCATGGCGCGCACCGAAAAGGAAAACCTGCCCAAGAACGCGCATGTCAGCGCGTTTCTCGTGCCCATGGATACGCCGGGCGTTTCGACAGGCAGCCCGGACAAGAAAATGGGCCAGGCCGGCAGCCATATTTCCGACGTCATCCTCGACGACGTGAAGGTGCCCGGCGATGCGCTGCTCGGCGGAGAAACCGGCAAGGGTTTCCGGTTCGCGATGCAGAGCCTCGACAATGGCCGGATCAGCGTGGGAGCGGCGGCAACCGGCTATGCGCGCCGGGCGCTCGATTCGGCGCTGCGCTATGCCAATGAACGCAAGGCGTTCGGAGAGCCGATTGCGCGGTTCCAGCTGATCCAGGCGATGCTCGCCGACAGCGAGACCGAGATCTACGCCGCAGAATGCATGATGCGCGACGTGACCGAGCGCGCCGACCGCGGCGAGAACGTCATCGCCACGGCGGCCGCGTTCAAGGTGTTCGCCAGCGAGATGTGCGGCCGGGTGGTTGACCGGGTGGTGCAAATCTATGGCGGCGCGGGCTATCTCGCCGAATACGACGCCGAACGCTTCTTTCGCGATGCGCGGATCTACCGCATTTACGAAGGCACCACGCAGATCCTCCAGCTCCAGATCGCCAAGCACATGCTGCGCGAATGGGAGAAGGAGCACGGGTAAGGCCCCCTTGCCGGTCGCCGCCGCAAGCGGGCGCAAACCGTCGTCGGGCTCCCGCGAACAAGGATTGCAATGTATCAGCTCCTGAACGGACTCAGCATCGTCGAGGTTTCGAGCTTCGTCGCATCGCCCACCGCGGGGCTGTATTGCGCGCAGATGGGGGCCGAGGTGATCCGCGTCGATCACAAGGCGGGCGGGCTCGATTACGATCGCTACATGCTCACGCGCGAGGGTCGCTCGCTCTCGTGGGAGAACCTCAACCGCGCGAAGAAATCGGTCGCGCTGGACCTGCGCTCGGGCGAGGGGCGCGAACTGTGCGTCGAACTGGCCGCTGCGACCGGGCAATGCATCACCAATCTTCCCGAGAGCAGTTTCATGAGCCACGCGGAGATGGAAGCCGCGCAGCGCGCACACTCGGATCGCGACACGCCGCCAATGGTCTCGCTGAGGATTATGGGCTGGCATGACGGGCGCCAGGCGATGGATTTCACCGTCAACGCTGCTTCGGGCTACCCGCTGATGACCGGACCGGCCGACTGGGACGCGGCAAGCGCACCCCCGGTCAACCAGGTCCTGCCCGCCTGGGACTTCATTACCGGCGCCTACGGGGCCTTCGCGCTCTTGGCAGGCCTGCGCCACCGCGATGCAAGCGGTGAGGGCAGCGAAATCCGCCTCCCGCTCGGGGATGTCGCGATCGGGACGCTCGCCAATTCGGGCGCGATGGCCGAAATGCTCTATCGCGGCGGCGATCGGGAAAGGCTGGGCAATGCGATCTGGGGCGCATTCGGACGCGATTTCCGATCGCGCGACGGCGTGCGCTTCATGGTCGCCGCGCTCACGCCCAAGCAATGGCACGGGCTCGTCGCCGCTTTCGGGGTCGAAGACGAGATCGAACGGCTCGAGACCCGCCTCTCGGTGCGGTTCGCCGATGGGGACCGCCCCCGGTTCGAAAACCGGCACGCGCTGTTCGAGCTGTTCCAGCGCGCGGCGGAAAGCCGTGATTATGCCGAGCTCCAAACCAGCATGGCCGAGCATGGCTGCACCTATGAACGCTATCGCACCGCCCACGAGGCGGCGAGCGATCCGGTGCTTGTCTCCGACAATCCACTGTTCGGCGCTTCGCCTGACAACCCCTCGGGGTTCGAATATCCCGCCACGCGCAGTTTCGCCAGCATACCGGGCCGCGAGCCTGGCAATCCCGCGCCCGCCCCGTTTCTCGGCCAGCATTC
>JBFHIF010000383.1:0-1942 GCA_041596595.1 Erythrobacter sp.
AGACCGGCGGCGACTATCGCTTGAAGGACGGTGAGAAACAGAAACATGTGAAAACGATCTCGATAAAATGAATGGCAGCCAGGATTGCGCCCGCTGGGTCGCTATCGAGTGATACGCGCGCGCCGGGGCAAGGCGCACGCAAGCCAGCGATCAGCCTTCCTCGAATTCGCCTGCAGCGAGGGCAATACCCATGAAGCTGTCCGCAGTCAGGCTCGCTCCGCCAACCAAGGCGCCTCCGACTTCGGGTGTCGCGAGGATTTCGCCAGCGTTTTCCGGCTTCACCGAGCCGCCGTAGAGGATGCGAACTTCGCTGCCCTGCTCTTCGCCATAGAGCGAAATCAGAAGCTTGCGAATTTCACCGTGCATCTCGGCGATATCGGGAATGGTCGCGGTCTTGCCGGTGCCAATCGCCCAGATCGGTTCGTAAGCGACAGTCAGCCTTTCGGAGACTTCGGCGATATTGTCACCAAATGCGGGAACGGATGCCTGGATCTGCTCGGTCACGAACTGTACGGCTTCCCCGGCGTCGCGGGTCTGTTCGGTTTCGCCGCAGCACAGGATGACCCGCAATCCCGCTGCAAGGGCCGCTTCCGCCTTCGCCCGGACCAGTTCGTTGGTTTCGGCGTGGTTCTGACGTCGTTCGCTATGACCAAGGATCACGAACTTTGCACCCGCATCGGCCAGCATCGCGGCGGAAATATCCCCGGTATGCGCGCCGCCATCCATGTGGTGGCAATCCTGCGCACCCACGATGATCTGCTCAGCCTCGCGGTGGACGGGATGGATCAGGGTGTATGGCGGAGCGACCGCCACTTCTACCTTCATGTGTCGTTGTGCTGCTCGATCGATCGCACGCGCTTCCGAAAGCATGGCGCGCGTGCCGTTCATCTTCCAGTTTCCAACGATGTAGGGCCGCTGAGGCATTTGAAAATCCCGAAAAATTCTTTGAATGAGACGAATCTCGACAGCCGATGTAGGGAGGCTGGGCCGCTGCCGCTAGCCGAGTCCGGGCAGACAGTCAAAAGACCGTGACACCTGTTGCCGCGAGGTCGCAGGGCGGATAAAGCGCATCGCGAAGCGACAGGCCTGTCGCTGCGAGCCACTATCCCGAGGGATCGAACCGAGACATGATTTCTTTTTTCCGCAAGTTCTTCCAGTCGAAAATCGGCCTTCCGATCTTCATAGGGTTCCTTGTGCTCGTGGCGCTCGCTTTCGCCGCAGCGGACATCACCGGCACGACCTTTGGCGGGGTCTCCGGTGGCGATCGCGTAGCTGTTGTCGGAGATGAGCGCATCAGCACGTCCGATCTTCAGAGCAATGCCGATTCTGCGCTGAGGACGATCCAGCGCGACAACCCGACGATTTCGATGCCGCAATTCATAGCCGAAGGCGGCCTTGAAGAAGTGCTCAACCAGCTGATCGATCGCAATGCGATCAGCGTCTACGCCGAGAAGGCGGGTCTGCGCGCCGGAGACAATCTGGTGAACAGTGAAATCCTCAAGATTTCGGCGTTCCGCGGTCCGACGGGGGAATTCGACCAGCAGATCTACGAAATGGCCTTGCGCAACCAGGGGCTGACCGACGCGATCCTGCGCCGCGACATTGCCGGCGGATTGCTGGCGCAGCAATTGCTGGTCCCCGCACTCGCGGCCCCGCAGATGCCCAACAAGGTGGCAAAGCATTACGCCGGCCTTCTGCTGGAGCGACGCAAGGGGACGATCGGCTTCATTCCGAGCTTTGCCTTCGCCCCCGAGAGCGATCCGAGCGATGAGCAGTTGCAGGCCTATTACCAATCGAACCGCTCACGCTTCGTGCGGCCCGAGCGGCGGACCATTCGCTACGCCGTGTTCGGAGCGGACTCGCTCGATGTCGACCTCACACCGACGGACGCTGAAATCGCGCAGTTCTATCGTGAGAATGCGGACCGTTTCGCGGCAAGCGA
>JBFHIF010000384.1:0-1920 GCA_041596595.1 Erythrobacter sp.
AAGGTTGCCGGGAATGAACCCGGCACCGATGCCCTGGATCGGGTGCGGACCGGGCTGGCCGCCATTGATCACGGGCGAGAGTTCAGGCTCGACAGCATAAGCCTTCATCCCGCTCCAGTGCTTCTTCAATTCCTCGGCGCACCCGGTCAGGTGACCTCCTGTGCCGACCCCGGTGATGAGAACGTCGATCGGGGAATCGCCAAAGTCCTCGAGGATTTCGCGGGCGGTTGTCTCGACATGAACCGCGACGTTGGCGGGATTATCGAACTGGCTCGGCATCCACGCGCCTTGCGTGCTTTCGACGAGCTCGCCTGCCCGTTCGATCGCGCCCTTCATGCCCTTTTCCTTGGGCGTGAGGTCGAACGTGGCGCCATAGGCCAGCATCAGCCTGCGCCTCTCGATCGACATGCTCTCGGGCATGACGAGGACAAGCTTGTAGCCCTTGACCGCTGCAACCATCGCGAGGCCGATCCCGGTATTGCCGCTGGTCGGTTCGACGATCGTACCACCGGGCTTGAGAGCGCCCGATTTCTCGGCATCCTCGACCATCGCCAGCGCGATCCGGTCCTTGATCGACCCACCTGGATTGGCGCGCTCGGATTTCACCCAAACTTCGTGATCGGGGAACATGCGCGACAGGCGGATATGGGGGGTGTTGCCGATCGTCTCGAGGATATTGCTGGCTTTCATCTCATGCCTCCTGGGTATTCGTGTCGCGGCGTTCTGGCGCCGGTTCTATCAGATCATCGGGCGGATCGAAGGTCTTTGTCGTTCGCAGCACCGGAAAAAGACGGCTCCACGCCGCTACGGTCACGATTGCGCCGATCCCGCCCGCAACCACTGCAGCTACAGGACCAATGAGAAACGCCAGCGTTCCCGAAAAGAAGTCGCCGCCTTCGTTCGATGCGCTGATCGTAAGCAGGCTGACCGAGGATACGCGGCCGCGTTTGTCGTCGGGCGTGTGCAACTGGATCAGCGACTGGCGGATATACACGCTGAACATGTCCGCCGCGCCGACGATCAAAAGCATCGCCAGGCTGAGCGGCATCGATTTCGATATGCCGAACACGATCGTCGCCGCGCCGAATATCACCACCGCCCAAAGCATCTTGGGGCCGACATTGCTCTTGATCGGCCGGAAGGAGAAATACAGCGCGGTCAGGGCGGCGCCGATCGCAGGAGCCATCGCCAACTGGCTCAACCCGGTTTCACCGACCTGCAAGATGTCTCGGGCATAGACCGGGAACAGCGCGGTCGCGCCCGCGAGGAACACCGCGAACAGATCGAGCGTGATCGCGCCAAGCACCATCTTGTTGCGGACCACATAGCGAGCCCCGTCGACGATGGCGCCGATCGGGCGCTGATCCCGGCGCACGGCGGGCTGTGGAACACGGCCGATAAAGGTCAGCGCGACCATCGAGATCGCGAAAAGGCCGCTCGCCACCCAATAAGGCATCGCCGGTTCGATCGCGTAGAGATACCCCCCGACCGCCGGTCCTCCGATCATTCCGACCTGCCAGGCGATTGATGAGAGCGCGATCGCGGTGGGCAGGATCGATTTCGGAACGAGGTTGGGAGCGAGCGCCGACAAGGCGGGCCCGGCAAATCCGCGGGCCACGCCGAGCACGACCGCAACGCTGTAGAGAATGGGAAGCGAGATCGTCCCGCTCCAGGTCGCCCATCCCAGCGCGGCCGCACACAGCAATTGCAGCAGCACGGTAAGCCGGGCGAGTGCGCGGCGATCGAAGCGGTCGGCGGCAAGCCCGCTGAACGGTGTCAGTGCGAACAGCGGAAGAAACTGAAACAGCCCGATCAGGGCGAGCTGGCCCGAGGCTTCGGCAATGCTCATCCCGCCATCACGCGCAATATTGTAGGTCTGCCAACCGATGATCAGCAGCATCGCATATTGCGCCAGCGTCA
>JBFHIF010000385.1:0-1872 GCA_041596595.1 Erythrobacter sp.
CCAGATAGGAAGCCCGCCCGCGCAGGAAAGCGAAATCCTGCGATCGCTTAGATCGAAAATTTCAATCAGTTAGCGACCACGACCCCGAGACGGGGAAGGCTCTCCGGGACAGCACGCTTTGCCGGTGCTGTTGCAAGGCAGGGTAAGCTCACTGGCGGCTCAGCCGCATTGAGCGCGGTGCAGGAGCTTATGGTCGGCGAGCACCAGCGCCATCATCGCCTCGACCACGGGCGTTCCGCGAATTCCGACGCAGGGATCATGCCTTCCCTTGGTGCTGACCTTTGTCGCGTCGCCTCCGCTCGTGATCGAATCGACCGGGGTGAGGATGGAACTGGTCGGCTTGAACGCCACCCGGCACACAACCGGTTGCCCGGTGGAAATCCCGCCCGATGTACCGCCCGCGTGATTGCTATCAAACAAGGGCGCGCCTTTCGCGCCCGGCCGCATCGGATCGGCATTCTGCTCGCCTGTCAGCCGCGCTGCTTCGAACCCGGCCCCGATCTCGATGCCCTTGACCGCGTTGATGCTCATCATCGCGGCCGCCAGATCGCCGTCCAGCTTGGCATAGACCGGGGCGCCCCAGCCGGCCGGAACGCCGGTGGCTACGCACTCGACCACCGCGCCAAGCGATGACCCGTTCTTCCTGGCCTTGTCGACCATGTCGCCCCACCGCTGCGCCGCCTGGCTATCGGGGCAGAAGAAGGGGTTGTTGCCGATCTCGGCGTAATCGATTGCCTCGCGGTCGATCGGATCGCCTCCGAGTTCACAAACGTAGCCCGTGATCGTGACCTCGGGAATGATCGCGCGCGCCACCGCGCCTGCAGCCACACGAGCGGCGGTTTCTCTCGCGCTCGATCGGCCTCCGCCGCGGTAATCGCGGATGCCATATTTCGCATCGTAGGCGTAATCCGCGTGGCCCGGGCGGTAGCTTTGGGCGATCTGCGAATAATCCTTCGATCGCTGGTCGGTATTCTCGATCATCAGGTGGATCGGCGTGCCGGTGGTGACCTGCTTGCCCGCTTCGTTGTCGAATACGCCAGAAAGGATTCTCACGGCGTCCGGCTCACGGCGCTGCGTGGTATAGCGGCTTTGTCCCGGTCGCCTCGCGTCCATGTAGGGCTGGATGTCTTCTTCTGTCAGGGCGAGGCCCGGAGGGCACCCGTCGACGATCGCGCCGAGGCCCGGCCCGTGGCTTTCTCCCCAGGTGGTGAAGCGCAGCACGCGCCCGAAAGTGTTCCAGCTCATGCATCAAGGCATGGGCGAAATTCCGCGCCTTGCCAAGCGCGCCCGGGAGATCGCGGCGGTGGGCATACGAATTCGAGCGCGTGCTCTAGGGACGGGATCTGGTGCCGACACCGAATGAATGATGGGGCGATCAACGCGAGCAACCGTAATTGGCGGGGTAAAGCGATCCGCATGGCTCTGGTCAAACCGGCGCGGCTCGGCCAAGAACAAACCATGATTGCGAAGCTTTCCGGACGGCTCGACGAGGTGGGCGAGGACTGGGCGATCGTCGATGTCGCAGGCGTCGGCTATCTGGTCCATTGCTCGCGCCGCACGCTCACCGCCCTGGGAGAGGTGGGCGAAGGCTGCACCGTCCACACCGATCTGCAGGTGTCGGAGAACGACATGCGACTGCTCGGCTTTGCAGAGAGCGCCGAGCGCGACTGGTTCCGGCTGTTGACGCAGGTCCAGGGGGTAGGAAGCAAGGTCGCGCTGGCAATCCTCTCGGCGCTCTCGACGGGCGAATTGCGCGATGCCTGCGCGGGCGGCGATGCCGCGATGGTTGCGCGCGCGCAAGGCGTGGGACCCAAACTCGCAAGCCGGATCGTGAACGAGCTGAAAGACAAGGCCGGGGCGCTACCGGGCGGC
>JBFHIF010000386.1:0-1814 GCA_041596595.1 Erythrobacter sp.
GTATGGCTCCACGCGAATCGTGTTCGCCAGCCATGCAATTTCGGACCTGCCCCTATGCCGATCTCGGGTAGGGGGAGCCTAGGTCGCCGGGGACAGTTCGAGCGACAGGCGGTAGCCAACGCCGGGCTCAGTGAGGATCAACTCGGGGTTTGACGGGTCTTCCTCGAGCTTGTCGCGCAGCATCGCAACGTAGCTTCGCAGGTATTGCCCATCGACATTGGGGTTGTTCCAGCCGGCGATCATGAGCCGACGCTGGGTCACCACCTGCCCCGAATTGCGCGCCATCACTTCGAACAGCGCGAATTCCTTGGGCGAGAGATGGATCGGTTCATCGAGGAGAACCACCTCGCGGCGAGCGAGGTCGACCACCAGGTCCCCGCCTTCGAGGCGCGTGCCCGGCTTGCCCGCCGCTTCGGAACGACGTCTCTCGATGACGCGAATCCGCGCGAGCAATTCGTCGAGACTGAACGGCTTGTCGACATAATCGTCGGCACCTTCGTCGAGCGCGCGGACCTTGTCTTTCTCGACGTGGCGCGCGGAAAGGATGATGATGTTGGCCTCGGCGCGCTGCCTGATCTGCGCGATGAGATCGCAGCCGTCGCTGTCGGGCAGGCCGAGATCGAGCAGGACGAGATCGAAATCGTCGCGCGCGATCGAATCGAGCGCGGTTTTCCCGTCGCACGCCTCGGCGAGGTCGTGACCGAGCGCTGCGAGAACCGGCCTGAGAGCAAGGAGGATTGCCGGCTCATCGTCGACCATCAGGATTTTCATGGCATAACCTTTAGAGCCTCGGGCTCGTGCGCGAGGGGTAGGGTGATGGTGATGGTCGCGCCGCCCTTGGATGCGACCTGCTCGACCGAAATGGTGCCCGAAAAGGCCTCGATGAAACCGCGGGCGATATAAAGCCCCAGACCGCTGCCTCGCCGGGCGCGGGTGGTGTCGCTGCGGAAGAAGCGGTCGAAGATCCGGGTCCGGTCGGCTTCCGCGATTCCCGGGCCTGCATCGCAGATCCGGATGATTGCGTGGTCACCTGCGGGGTGAAGGTCGACCGATACCGGCCCCTTGTCGCCGCCGAACTTGCAAGCGTTTTCGATGACATTGAATAGGGCTTGTTCGAGCATCACCGCATTGGCGATCACGAAGACAGGCTTTTGCGAGATTGATCGTTCGAACTTCACCGTGGGAAAGGCACCGAGCGCGTGCTTGATCGAGGTCTGCACGATCTCGCCCAGTTCGACGCTTTCTAGCTGGCTTTCCGATATCCCCGACTGGATCTTCCCGATGTCGAGCAGTTCGCAAGTATAGCGATCGAGACGATGGCACTGTTCGATGATCGAATGGACCAGAACATCGCGATCCTTCTGACCCAGATTGACCTGCGAGGCGATCAGCGCGCTGGCGGCCGTTTCGATCGCGGTCAACGGCGTCCTGAGGTCGTGCGAGATCGAGGACAGGATCGCGTCCTTGAGCTCCTCGCCGCGCTGGTTCGCCTGCGATTCGGTGACTTTTTCGAGGAGTGCGCAGCGATCGACAGCGAGGGCAAGGATCGACACCATCGACCCCAGGCTCGAAACGGTCGCGTCGGTATCGCCGCTATTGCCGTCGGCCGCGATGAAGCGCGCTACGCCGAGTTCGCCATGCGGGCCTTCGAGAGAGAAGCACAGGTTCCGCGAGGTGGGGGCACCGCCGTGCGTATCGCCGGCTCTGGCTATTGTCGCGGGATCAAGGATTTCGCCGGTCACAGGGCGCTCGTATCGGCCATCGATGCAGAGATAGATTTGTACGCCCAACACGTTTCGCGCGGGCAGGACCGA
>JBFHIF010000387.1:0-1791 GCA_041596595.1 Erythrobacter sp.
AGCCGCGACATCGCGCTTCCCGACGGAATCGACGACGATGGCTACCTCGAAGTTCTGTGGTCGCACCTGCCTTCCATCCTCGACAGCTTCTCGCCCGATCTCGTGCTTTACCAGGCCGGCGTCGATCCGCATCGGGATGACAAGCTCGGCCGGCTGGCGCTCAGCGATGACGGTCTCGAGGCGCGCGACCGCCTGATAATTCGCGAAGCGAGGACACGGGGAATCCCCGTCGCATCGGCATTGGGTGGCGGCTATGGCGATGATCAGCGCTCGGTCGCCGCTCGTCATGCCCGCTCGATGATCGTCATGGCGGACGAGAACCTTCGTGCCACTCAGCGTGAAACGCACCACGAAGCGAGGCTGGGTTGAGGCGAATTGCTATTCACGCCGAGGCCAGATTCGCGTAATTATGTTGCCAGCATGATCAGACGCGATCTTCTCAAGGCAGGCCTGGCGGCAGGGGCAACCCTTTCGTTGCCGTCCGCTGTCGCTGCGGCCCCCCGCAAGGGAAGCGAGCGCGATCGCAAACTATTTGCGCTGGCGAAACGGGAGCTCGACCGCGCCGGCGACGTGATCTGGAAGAAGGACATCGTCGGGATTGCCGATTTCGGTGTCCACTCGGCCGAACGGCGCTTCCACTTCGTCAATCTCGAACGCGAAGAAGTCCTGTCCTACCACGTCAGCCACGGCACCGGATCGGATCCCGAGCACGATGGCTGGCTGAATTCCTATTCGAATGTCGAAGGGTCCAACGCTACGAGCAAGGGCGCCTACGTAACCTGGGAATGGTATACGGGCCGCTTCGGAACTTCGGTGCGGCTAGGCGGGCTCGATCCGACCAACAATAACGCGCTGCAGCGATACATCGTGATGCACCGCGCGAAATATGCCGAGCCCGACCACGTCGAACGCTGGGGGCGACTTGGCCGCTCGAACGGCTGCTTTGCACTGGGCGAAGAGCAGTTCCGCACCGCCCTGCTTCATCTGTCGGGGGGCCGCCTGCTCTACGCGGACAGCCTTGGATGGACGGGCGATTCGCTCGAACTGCTCCAGCCCGATGACCCGAGCGATCTGCAACGCTACGCTCCGGGCTCGTTCTAGGCGATACCCGGCGCCCGCGCGGTCTGCCTAGACGCCGACCCGCGGATCATCCTCGATCACGATTACCTCGTCATCTATCTCGGTGCTGCGATCGCGCACGCGCGGCTTGTCGAGACTGGCGAGAACCGGCGCATCGCGGCCATAGATGTCGCTGAAAGTCTGCATCTTGCCGGTGATGTCCGATCCCATTGTGAAATAGGTGATGTAGGCGGGCAGCTTATCCTGGATCATGACCTTGGTGTATTCGCCAGAAGTAGCAATCTCGACCGCTTCCTCCTTGCTCGCACCCTTGCCGAGGATCGTCATCGTGATCGCCAGTTCGAGCGCACGCTCGGTGCGGATGCAGCCGTGTGACAGCGCACGGTCAGCGGCATCGAAAAGATGGCGCGAGGGGGTGTCATGGAAAAAGATCGCGTGCGGATTGGGCATTTCAAGCTTCATCCGCCCGAGCGAATTGCCGGGCCCAGGTTGCTGCACCACGGAAATCCAGCCGTTTTCGCCGCGCGTGGCCTTGTAACCGTTGCGCTTGGCCCAGGCGGGGTTGTTCAACACCTTCTCGCCCAGTCCCTCGCCCTTCACGATCGACTGGGGGACCGTCCAGGTCGGATTGAACACGATGCCTTCAACCATTTCGGCAAGTTGCGGGGTCGCGGTGCGCCCGGGCTTGCCGACGATTGTGCGATAGGTCGA
>JBFHIF010000388.1:0-1766 GCA_041596595.1 Erythrobacter sp.
GTCGGGATAGACGTCAAGCCCTGCGCCGGCGAGGTGCCCCGCTTCGAGCGCCGCGATCAACGCTTCGTAATCGACCAGGTCGCCGCGGGCCGTGTTAATCAGGCTCGCCCCTTCTTTCATCAGGCCGATCCTGCGCGCGTCGATGATGCCCCGGGTTTCCGGTGTCGCAGGGCAGTGAAGGGTGAGGATATCGGCCTGTGCGACAAGCTCGTCGATGCTTTCCACCCAGGTCGCGCCGAACATACGCTCTACCGCTTCGGGCAGGCGCTTGCGGTTGTGATAGAGAATCTCGAGCCCGAAGGCGCGGGCGCGGTGGGCCACTGCCTGGCCGATACGGCCCATGCCGAGGATGCCGAGGTATTTTCCGCCCAGCTTGCGTCCGAGCATCGCGGTCGGAGCCCAGCCGGTCCACTTGCCGCTGCGGATGAGTTCCACGCCTTCGCGCACGCGGCGCGGCACACCGATGATGCCGGCCATCGTCAGGTCTGCCGTATCGTCGGTGAAGACGCCCGGCGTATTCGTGACGATGATCTTGCGGGCTGCCGCCGCCTTCAGATCGATATGCTCTGTCCCTGCACCGAAATTGGCAATCAGGCGCAGGTCAGGGCCAGCTGCCTCGATCACTGAAGCATCGATCCGGTCGGTCACGGTGGGAACGAGGACGTCGCAGTCCTGCATGGCGGCCACAATGGCGTCACGGCTCATCGGTTCGTCGGTGAGGTTGAGGTTCGCCTCGAACAAATCGCTCATGCGCGTTTCGACGGCTGCGGCCAGATGGCGGGTGACAGTCACCCGCGGCTTGCGATCTAGGCGCTTCTGGGGGCGGTCGGATGCGTGATCGTGATCGGTCATGTTCCGGCACCGCTACGCTTTGGTGCGGGAAACGGTCAAGCGGTGCTTGAAGCGGGTTGGGCCGCAAAGTAGACATGGGGCCATGATCGCACGCCTTTCCGCCTTTCTCTTCGCCGTATTGTTGGTCTCTACCCCCGCGTCCGCACAGGATCGCGAAGTCCCTTACTGGGCGAGCATCCGGGCCAAGGAACTGAACATGCGCGTCGGGCCGAGCGAGGATTACAAGATCGACTGGGTCTATCGCCGCAAGGGACTGCCGGTGAAGGTCATCCGCGTGATGGAGGGCTGGCGGCTGATCGAGGATCCCGATGGTACACAGGGCTGGGTGGTCGCCCGCCTGCTCACCGACGAACGCGGGGCGATCGTCGTGGGGGAGGGCGAGAGCGCGATCTATGCAAAGCCCGACCGGTCATCGACGGTGAAATGGCGGATCGAGCCCGGCGTGGTTGGCACGCTGGGCGATTGCGACGACAACTGGTGCGAATTCGCCGTGGACAATCGCCGCGGTTACGTCCCGCAGCAGCGTCTGTGGGGCGCAGGAGAACCCTGAGCGTTACTGGGCCGCTTCCGAGCCTGGACGCTCCACGCGCCTGACCTTTCCGGAAGGCCCGCCAGCAAAGCAGACTTCCGGATCGCTCCCTTCGGGATCGTAGCAGATTTCCCCTTCGACCAAACGCCAGGTGCCCGATTCGACCGGGTTTCCGTCGGCATCGACATCGCGATAGGTGCCGTGTTCGCCGAGCGTATGAATGATGGTGCGGCCGTCTTCGAGTGTCGCTTCATAGCTGCCGGCTATGCTGGCCGGATCGGGAGCCTCGGGCTCCGAAGCTTGGTTCCCGCCAACCGGGTCGCAAGCAGCAAGGGCGAGGGTGGCGATTGCGAAAGTGGCGGCCGCAAGCCGCCGTCCCGGCAAA
>JBFHIF010000389.1:0-1754 GCA_041596595.1 Erythrobacter sp.
CGAGCACGAAGGCGTTGACGTCGCGCACCGAGACGCCGAATTCCCACGCGAGGAAGGTCGCGAACCGCGCCGAGTCCAGCACGCCCGCCATACCTACGACCATGTGGTGCGGCAGGCCGGAAAACTCGCGCAGCGCCCAGACCATCGCGTCGAGCGGGTTGGTGATGCAGATCACGAAAGCGTCGGGGCAATTGTTCTTTATGCCTTCGCCGACCGCCTTCATCACCTTGAGGTTGATGCCGAGCAGATCGTCGCGGCTCATGCCGGGCTTGCGTGGCACGCCGGCGGTGACGATCACCACGTCGGCGCCGGCGATGTCGGCGTAATCGTTGGAGCCGGTAATCTTGGCGTCGAAGCCTTCGATCGGGCCGCACTGGCTGAGGTCGAGCGCCTTGCCCTGCGGCATACCCTCGGCGATGTCGAACAGGACGATGTCGCCCATTTCCTTCTTCGCGGCGAGATGAGCGAGCGTGCCGCCGATCATGCCGGAACCGATGAGTGCGATCTTCTTGCGGGCCATGAGCAATTTCCTTCCCTGAACTGACCGGGACGAGAAAAGTGTTCCTGCCGAACAGGCGTGGGCCGTCCCTGGTGGTCCCTGCATCCGGCGTTCCGGGGGCGGAGTAGGCGGGGAGGCGCGCGATTGCAACCGTCAATAGGGATGGCGCCTCAACTATCTTTGCAATTGGTTCGCAATTGCAATAAATCGAAAGCGAGCGTGTTTGGAGGACGCCAGACAGCTAGAACGCCGCGCGCGCAATTCGGTTTCGATATTTTCGGGATCGCCCTCCGCGACAGGGCGGGCCGGTCAGCCGAGCACGGCCTTGCGATGATCGGGATCGCGTTCCTGCGCCAGCAGCATCGCCGCGAGGTAATCGGGGACTGCCCGGCTGAAATAGAACCCCTGGCCGAGCGTGCATCCGGCCGCGCGGACCGCCTGGACCTGGTCGATCGTCTCGAGCCCCTCGGCGACGATGTCCATTTCAAGGGTCGACCCCATTTCGGCAACGGCGCGGATAATCGCATCGCTCTTGCGGCCTACGTTGGGGCCTGAAACGAAGCTGCGATCCACCTTGATCTTGTTGAACGGATACTTGTTGATGTAGCCGAGCGAGGAATAGCCGGTCCCGAAATCGTCGAGCGCAAAGCGCACGCCAAGCTCGGAGAGTTCCTGCATGAACGCGCTGGTGGCGTGGTTGTCCTCGACAAACAGGCTTTCGGTCACCTCGAGTTCGAGCCTGCGAGGATCGAGCCCCGCTTCGCGCAACGCATTGCGGATACCCAGCGCGGCGCCGGGTGCGCGGATCTGCAACGGAGACAGGTTGACCGCAACGGTCACGTCGTCGGGCCACGTTGCGGCAATCCGCGCCGCCTGAGCGGTAATCCAGTTGCCGAGCGTGACGATCACCCCGGTTTCCTCGGCGACGGGAATGAATTCATCAGGGCGCAGTTCGCCTTTTACAGGGTGGAACCAGCGCACGAGAGCTTCGAACGACCTGATCCGACCGGTTTCCAGATCGACGATAGGCTGGAAGAAGATCGACAGTTCCTCACGCTGAAGCGCGAGCCGCAATTCGTTCTCGATCTCGCGACGCCGCACGAGGTCGCGGGTCATTGAATGGTCGAAGAAGCGCGTCTGGCCGCGTCCACCGATTTTGGCATGATACAGCGCCAGGTCGGCGCTTTGCATCAGGGTGTCGCTGTCCTTGCCGTCTTCGGGATAAACCGCGACCCCCAGCGATGCGCGAACCTCA
>JBFHIF010000390.1:0-1735 GCA_041596595.1 Erythrobacter sp.
AAGTTGTGCCACCGCGACATGGGGCCCAAGATCCGGTATCTCGGCCCCGAAGTTCCGGGCGAAGACCTGATCTGGCAGGATCCGATCCCCGCCGGGACCAACCCGTCGGACAGCGATGTTTCCGCCTTCAAGTCGAGGGTATTGGATAGCGGTCTATCTGTCAGCGCGCTGGTGAAGGCAGCGTGGGCTTCAGCGTCGACCTATCGCAATTCGGACCATCGCGGCGGTGCCAATGGCGCACACATTCGCTTCGATGCGATCCGCAACTGGGCGGTCAATGACCCGCAGGAACTGGGCGAAGTGCTCGACAAGCTCGAGGAATTGCGCGGCCCGCTCTCGATGGCTGACGCGATCGTGCTCGCCGGTGCCGCAGCGGTCGAGAAGGCGGCGAAGGATGGTGGATTCGACGTATCGGTCGATGTCACCACCGGCCGCGGAGACGCGCGCGAGGACCAGTTCGATGCCGAGAGCTGGGAACCGCTCGAACCGTTTGCAGACGGGTTCCGCAACTACCTCAAGACCAAGGCGAGCGTGAAGACCGAGGAAATGATGATCGACCGGGCACATCTGCTGGGTCTCTCGGTCTCAGAAATGACGGTGCTGGTCGGCGGGATGCGCGCGCTCGGCGCGGTCAGCAAACATGCCCAGCACGGCACCCGGATCGGCGTGCTGACCGATCGGCCGGGCACGCTCAGCAACGATTTCTTCGTCAACCTTCTCGATATGGGTCACAAATGGGAAGTGGTCGATGAAAGCGCCGACGAGGAATTCGTCTGCAGGGACCGCAGGAGCGGCGAGGAGAAATATCGCGCCACCCGCACCGACCTCGTCTTCGGCTCGAACTCGCAATTGCGCGCGCAGGCCGAAGTCTATGCCGAAAACGGCAACGAAGAGAAGTTCGTGAAGGATTTCGTCGCCGCCTGGACCAAGGTGATGGACGCCGATCGGTTCGATATCAGCTACGCAAAATATCACTGATCGATCGATACCAGCACTTAAGAAAACCCCCGGCCGCCTGCGTGGTGGCCGGGGGTTCTTTGTGGGTCGCGCCCCCCGATCAGCGCTGACGCGACAGAACGAGATAGAGAGCGCCTTCACCGCCGTGGCGGATATGCGCGCGGCGAACCGCCGCAATCGAATCCGCGTGGCGGCTGGCGGCGAGCCAGTCGAGCAGCTTGGCACGGATTGCGCCACGCCGCTGCCCCCGGTCGGCCGGGTCGACCGGTCGTTCCCGCCCGGCGATGACCAGCACCAGCCGCGCGCTCATTGCCCGCGCCTGATCCAGACCGCTCATGACCCGGTCATAAGCGCTGTCGAGCGTATGGCCGTGCAGGTCGAGAGTGTAATCGGGCGCGATCTGGCCCGCCTTGAGCCGACGGTTCCAGTGCCCGTCGAGCTCTGAAGAAAACCTCGCGCGCCGTGCCGGGGGCGGTGGCGGCTCGATGGCCCTTTTCGTCTCCACCGGCCGACGCGATTGATCGGCAGGCCGCGTAGCGGGGCCAGGAGCGGAATCAGGTTCCGGCGGTCGTTGTGACCGCTGCGGAACCGTCTTGCCAGGCATTGGCGTCACGTTTTCGGCCAGGCGCGCCCAGGCTTCGCGCTCATCTTCGTTGAGCCCCCGCGGGACGCTCATCGCCCGTTTTCGCGCAGGCGCGTAACGCTGGCGAGAGGCAGAAACACGAGAGCGCGGCCTCGGCCTGACATACCCCCGGCGATTGACCGGGCTTCATCGCCC
>JBFHIF010000391.1:0-1720 GCA_041596595.1 Erythrobacter sp.
GCGTCGTCTTGAGCTGCTGGCCGAGAGTGGGTTCATCTTCGACGATCAGTATTCGCATAATCCACCGCTTGTTTGCTTAAAAGTCGCCGGGTTCGTGCGCTTTTGCACAACACTCGTCAAGCCGAGCGCATGGAAGCGTGAAGCGTTCCGCATTACGCCGTGGATATCAGCGGGATTGATTGATGATCTGCCCGGTACGCGCATCCACATCGACGTAGGAAACGCGCCCGTTCCTGATGAACTTGAGACGGTATGCGCGGGCAGTCGCATCGTAGGCCGGGCCCAGATACTCGCTGTCCCTCATCCGGGGGAGAATGCGCCGCTCGATCTCGCGCAGCGAAAGCTGGTTGCCTGCCCGCATTTCCTTGCGCGCCTCGCCCTGGTCGCTGCGCGACTGTTCCTGCGCGCCAGCGCCAAGCGCGGGAGCGCTCGGCGACAGTGCGAGCACGAGGGCTGCGGAAAGGATCTGGGTCAATTTCATCTTGCGACCATGCCTAGGCGAAAGCCATTGAACAAGTTGTGAATGGCCGCGTTGCCCCCGGTTCAGCCGGGACGGGCCTGTCAGCCCCGCCCTCCCGTCATCTCGAAAGTGATCGACACGTTCACGCCGGCTTCCACCTGGCCGGGCTGGACCGGGGCGTCCGATGCCTTGGCCATCTCCACCGACACATCACGGGTAATCGGCATAGGACCACGACCGACCACGCTTTCGCTGACCTGCAGGACCCGCACGCCCGAATAGCCGAACATCGCGGCATAGGCATTGGCGCGGTCGCGCGCGCGTTCGACTGCACGCTTGCGCGCGGCGTCCTTGGCCAAGTCGTCATTCTCGATCGAGAAGCTGGGGCCGGACAGATCGGTCGCGCCTGCGCTCACGAGTTCGTCGAGCACCTTTCCGGTGTCCTCGATCTTGCGCAGCTTCACGCTTACCCGGTTCGAGACCTGATATCCGCGAAACACCTGTCTCTGGTTCTGTTGATCATAATCGTAGCGCGGATGAAGGTTGATGCCGGTGGTCTGGATGTCCTTCTCGGCGATACCGAGCTTCTTGATCCGGTCGATCACCCGGCGCATTTCGACCGAATTCTGCCGTAGCGCGGCGGTTGCGGTCGCCGCCTCGGTGGTCACACCCGCACCGATCGTCGCCATGTCGGGATCGACATTCACGCTTTCATAGACCGAAAGCTCGATCACGGGTCCCTTGGCCTCGATCTCGACGCCAGCCGAAAGGGCCGGCGTGCTGGCCAGTGCGGCAAGTGCGATCGCGGCGGGAATTGTCAGATTTTTCATGGTCGTTCCTCCATCTGCTTGGTCAATGCGGCTGCGCGGCTTTCGATCCACTGAATGGAATTGTGCAATCGCGAATGGGGCGGCTATGGGTTTGGACAAGAGGGGAATCATCTGAATGTTCAAGACCGTTCTCGCTGCTGCAACGCTGCTTCTCGCTGCAACACCCGGCCTCGCCCAGCCGCGCATGGAGCGCGTGCCCGATCGGCCCGCCGGAGAAGGCGAAGGCCCTTATCCCACATTGCTGATCCGCGGCGCGACCATGATCGACGGAACCGGCGCTCCGCCCGAAGGGCCGGTCGACATCGTGGTGGAGAACAACCGGATCACCTCGATCGTGCGCGGGGGCGGCGCTCAGGTCGATGCCGACCGGGTCATCGACGCGCAGGGGATGTTCGTGCTTCCCGGCTTTGTCGACACGCACGGACATAAC
>JBFHIF010000392.1:0-1712 GCA_041596595.1 Erythrobacter sp.
CTCGATCCTGTCGGCATCGGTAAAGCCGAGGTCCTTGTTCAGGCCATGGCGGACATTGTCACCGTCGAGCAGGAAAGTGTGACGGTTCATCATGTTGAGCGCCTTTTCCACCTCGTTGGCGATGGTCGATTTGCCCGAGCCGGAGAGACCCGTGAACCACAGCACCTTGGGCTTCTGGTTCTTGAGGTTGGCGTGTTCCTCGCGGCCGATCGTGGTCGCCTGCCAGTGGACATTCTGCGCGCGGCGAAGGCTGAAATGCAACATCCCCGCGCCGACCGTGCGGTTGGTGATCTTGTCGATCAAAATGAACCCGCCGAGCGCGGGATTGTCGGCATAGGGTTCAAACACGATCCGCCGATCGGTCGTCACTTCCGCCACGCCGATTGCGTTGAGTTCGAGCGTCTTGGCGGCAAGATGCTCCATCGTGTTGACGTTGATCTCGTATTTCGGCTCGGCCACCGTGGCGGTCACGGTCTGGCTGGCGAGCTTGAGCCAGTAGCCACGGCCCGGCAGCAGCGCCTCTTCGTCGAGCCACACCAATGTCGCCTCGAACTGGTCCGCGGCTTGCGGAGGGTCATCGACCGCGGCGATCACGTCCCCGCGCGAACAATCGATCTCGTCGGCAAGACAGATCGTGATCGACTGCCCCGCCTGCGCTTCCTCGATCTCGCCTGCCTGGGTTACGATCGATTTCACCGTGCTGGTCTTGCCCGAGGGCAGAATGCGCACCGCGTCGCCCGGCCTCACGGTGCCCGAAGCGATAAGCCCGGAAAATCCGCGAAAATCGAGATTGGGGCGATTGACCCACTGGACCGGCATCCGCAGCGGTTTCGCAGCCGCGCGCGCGGTTGCGATCTCCACCGTCTCGAGATGATCGACGAGGGTGGGGCCGTCATACCACGGCATGTTCGGCGAGAGCGCGGTGATGTTGTCGCCCTTGAACCCCGAAATCGGCATCGGCGTGAAACTGTCGATCCCGATCTCCTCGGCGAAGGTCGCATAGTCGGAAACGATCGCATCGTATGTCTCGCGATCGTAATCGACGAGGTCCATCTTGTTGACTGCGAGGACGATATTGCGGATTCCGAGCTTGCGGCACAGGAAGCTGTGCCGCCGGGTCTGGACCAGAACGCCCTTGCGCGCATCAACCAGGATCACCGCGAGATCGGCGGTCGACGCGCCGGTCACCATGTTGCGGGTATATTGTTCATGACCGGGGCAGTCGGCGACGATGAACTTGCGTTTTTCGGTCGCGAAGAAGCGATAGGCGACGTCGATCGTGATGCCCTGTTCGCGCTCTGCAGCGAGCCCGTCGACGAGCAGGGCGAAATCGATGTCCTGACCCTGCGTCCCGATCCGCTTGCTATCGTTTTCCAGCGCCGCAAGCTGATCTTCAAAGATCATGCGAGAATCGTAGAGCAGCCTTCCGATCAGGGTGGACTTTCCATCGTCGACGCTGCCGCAGGTTATGAAACGCAGCATGGTCTTGTGCTGATGCTTTTCGAGATAGGCGTCGATATCCTCGGCGATGAGGGCTTCGGTCCTGTAGGTGGGCTCCGCGGCTTCGAGCTTCATCAGAAATAGCCTTCCTGCTTTTTCTTCTCCATCGAAGCGCCGCCGGAATCGCGGTCAATCACCCGGCCCTGACGTTCGCTTGTGGTGGCAAGAAGCATTTCCTGGATGATCTCGGGCAAGGTCGCGGCTTCGCTTTC
>JBFHIF010000393.1:0-1706 GCA_041596595.1 Erythrobacter sp.
AGCGATTCTGGCCGGCCGACCTTCACATTATCGGCAAGGATATTGTACGATTCCACACGATCTACTGGCCCGCATTTTTGATGAGCGCCAAACTGCCGGTCCCGAAAAAAGTGTTCGGTCACGGCTTTCTGCTCAATCGCGGGCAGAAGGAATCGAAATCGCTGGGCAACGTGACTGACCCGCTCAAACTGGCTGAGCGGTTTGGCGTGGATCCGCTGCGCTATTTTTTCATGCGTGAAATCGCCTACGGCCAGGACGGCAGCTATTCAGCCGAAGCGATCGTCACCCGTTCTAACGCCGAACTCGCCAATTCCTTTGGCAATCTGGCGCAGCGCACGCTTTCCATGATCGCGAAGAACCTTGACGGAAAGCTTGAACGTTTTGAGCCCGCAGAGGTTGATCGCGCACTGCTGGATTCGGTCAGGCAGGCCTGCGCACAAGACTTGCCCGGTCAGTTCGAAAAGCTCGCCTTCTCGACCGGGATCGAGGCGTGGCTTCGTGCGGTCTATGCCTGCAATCAGTATGTTGACGAGCAGGCCCCGTGGGCGCTGCGCAAGACCGATCCCGAACGGATGAAGGTCGTGCTGCTGACGCTTTTCGTGGCGCTGCGTGACCTTGCGATCGCGATCCAGCCTGTCGTGCCGAGCCGTGCTGCGGCACTGCTCGACCAGCTCGGTGTAGCCCCTGACGAGCGAGATTTCGCCGCATTGTCAGATCCGTCATGGTTCGTGCGGCTTGTCGACAGCGGTTTCACGCTTGGAAAGCCGATGCCGATCTTCCCCCGGCTGGAGCTTCCCGAAACCGACGAGGCAGCCTGATGCTCGTCGACAGCCATTGTCACCTCGAATACAAGGGGCTGGTCGAGGACAAGCAGGCCGTTCTGGCGCGCGCGCGTGAAGCCAGGGTAAGGGGCTTTCTCAATATCTCGACCCGCCAGAGCGAGTGGGAACAGGTCGTCGCAACGGCGGCCGGAGAAAGCGATGTATTCGCAAGCGTCGGGATTCACCCGCACGAGGCCGACAAGCATTCCGAACTTGCGCGCGGCGAACTTCTGGCCGCGACTCAAGATCCCAAGGTCATCGGGATCGGCGAAACGGGCCTGGATTACTATTACGAGCATTCCGACCGCGAGACGCAGGCGCGCCTTTTCCGGATGCATATCGACGTGGCCCGCGAAACTGGCCTGCCGGTCATCATCCATACGCGCGACGCCGAAGCCGACACGCTCGAAATCCTCGCCGACGAGATGGGGAAGGGCGCATTCCCCGCGCTGATCCACTGCTTTACCGCGTCGGCCGAATTCGGCCGCAAGGTGCTGGAACTCGGTTTGTCGATCTCGATTTCAGGGATCGTGACGTTCAAGAATGCCAGGGATCTCCAAGAAGCCGCGAAAGGCGTTCCCGACGATCGGCTGCTGGTCGAAACCGACAGCCCGTTCCTCGCTCCGGTGCCGCATCGCGGTCGCCCTTGTGAACCGGCATTCGTCGCCGACACTGCGCGCTTTCTCGCCGAGTTGCGCGAGACCGAATTTGCCCGGCTCGCCGAGTAGACCACGACCAACTTCAAGAGGCTGTTCTCAAGGGCGGAGCTGTGAAACTGATCATGCTCGGCTCCGGCACCTCGACCGGGGTGCCCCGGGTCGGTGGCACCGATGGCGAAGGCGATTGGGGCGACTGCGACCCCAGTGAACCGCGAAACCGCCGCAC
>JBFHIF010000394.1:0-1697 GCA_041596595.1 Erythrobacter sp.
GTCGGCAAGCGGTTCGGCGACGCCTCCGATCCGCTGCTCGTCTCGGTCCGCTCGGGCGCGCGGGTCTCGATGCCCGGCATGATGGACACCGTGCTCAATCTCGGCCTCAACGACGAGACGGTCGAAGGCCTCGCCAAGGCTTCGGGCGATGAGCGGTTCGCCTGGGATAGCTATCGCCGCTTCATCCAGATGTATTCGGACGTGGTGCTTGGCGTCGATCATGGCCTGTTCGAGGAAGCGCTCGAAATCACCAAGGAAGATAACGGCTTCTATGCCGATACCGAGCTTTCTGCCGACGATTGGCGAACCCTTGTGGGCGAATACAAGCGCATCGTCGAAAACGAGCTGGGCGATCCGTTCCCCACCGATCCGATGGAGCAGTTGTGGGGCGCGATCAACGCGGTGTTCGATAGCTGGGACAGCGACCGCGCCAAGATCTACCGCCGTCTCAACGATATTCCCGCCGACTGGGGCACCGCGGTCAACGTCCAGGCGATGGTGTTCGGGAACATGGGCGAAACCAGCGCGACCGGGGTCGCCTTTACCCGCGATCCGGCGACCGGTGAGCGCGCCTATTACGGCGAGTTCCTGATCAACGCACAAGGCGAGGACGTGGTCGCGGGGATCCGCACGCCGCAATACCTCACTAGGGCCGCGCGCGAGGCCGCGGGCGCCAAACCGCTCAGCATGGAAGAGGCGCTGCCGCAGGCCTACGGCGAACTGGCCGAGGTCTTCGACCTGCTCGAACGCCATTACAAGGACATGCAGGACATCGAGTTTACCGTCGAACGCGGCAAGCTGTGGATGCTCCAGACGCGGTCGGGCAAGCGCACCGCCAAGGCCGCGCTCAAGATGGCGGTCGACATGGTCGCAGAAGGGCTGATCGACGAAAGCGAGGCGGTTCGCAGGGTCGATCCGATGGCGCTCGATCAGCTGCTCCACCCCACACTCGATCCCGATGCCCCGCGCAACGTGCTCACCACCGGCCTTCCGGCATCGCCCGGAGCGGCGGCGGGTAGAATCGCGCTCGACGCGGAAACCGCCGAACAATGGGCGCAGCGCGGCGACAAGGTCATCCTCGTGCGGGTCGAAACCAGTCCCGAGGACATCCACGGAATGCACGCAGCGCAAGGGATCCTGACCGCACGCGGCGGGATGACCAGCCACGCCGCCGTGGTGGCGCGCGGCATGGGGCGTCCTTGCGTTTCAGGGGCTAGCGGGGTGTCGATCGATCGCAAGACGCGGACCTTGCGGATCGGCCAGCAGGAGCTTGCGGAAGGCGATGAAATCACGCTCGACGGTGCCAAGGGGCAGGTCATGCTCGGGATCGTGCCGACGGTCGAGCCCGAGCTTGCCGGCGATTTCGGGACGCTGATGGAGTGGGCCGATACCCATCGCCGGATGAAGGTTCGCACCAATGCCGAAACGCCCGCGGATTGCCGCATGGCGCGCCAATTCGGCGCCGAAGGCATCGGCCTGTGCCGCACCGAGCACATGTTCTTTGACTCGGGCCGTATCAGCGCGGTGCGCGAGATGATCCTCGCGGACAACGAGGCGGCTCGCCGCGCTGCGCTCGAAAAGCTGCTGCCCGAACAGCGCGCAGATTTTATTGCGATCTTCGAGGTCATGGCGGGTTTGCCGTGCACGATCCGGCTGCTCGACCCGCCGCTGCACGAATTCCTTCCGCACGCCGAGGA
>JBFHIF010000395.1:0-1692 GCA_041596595.1 Erythrobacter sp.
CCGAAATCCTGCACCCCGACCACGGCGGGATGCGCGTTGATCGTGCCCGAGCCGACCACGAAAGCATCGTCGTGCGGGCTCTTGGCGCGGGCGGCTTTCAGCCGGTCGGTATATTTCTTGGTGTCCTTGAACTTGAGCGGGTCCTCGGTGACCGGCGGCTGAGGGAGCAGTTCAAACCCTTCGTCCAGCAGCAGGCTGAGCCGCTCGTCGGCCCCGATGCGACCATGATGCTCACAGCGCGGGCAGACCGAGAGGTTCTCTTCGTATTCGGCAACGAAGATCATCTCCTGGCAGGCATTGCACTTGATCCACAGATCCTTTTCGGTGCTCTTCTTCAGAGAGCCGAAGCCAAGCGAATTGCGGACTCGGGTAAACCAGTTCATGTCGTCGTCTTAATCCCGTTCAGGAAGCAAAGCCAGTTTCACCGGCACAAGGGTAGGAGGCAGGCCCTTAGCGGCCCGAACGCATCGCCTCAACCATCGCCGAGGTGAGGTCGCGCAGTTTCGCAGGCGCCTCGGTCCCGTGTTCGGCGACGAGATCGACGAAGGCCGAACCGACCACGACTCCATCGGCAACCTGCGCGATATCGGCGGCCTGCTGCGGCGTGCGGACCCCGAAACCGACCGCGACGGGCAGGTCGGTGTGCGACTTGATCCGCGCGACATTGGCGCTGATCGATTGGATTGCCGCCTGTTGCTGCCCGGTGATCCCGGCGACCGAGACGTAATAGACGAAGCCTTGCGATCCATCGAGCACGCGCGGCAGGCGCGCCGCGTCGGTGGTCGGGGTGGCGAGCCGGATCGGCGCTATCCCGCGTTCGCGCAAAGCGGGGCCGAGCGCCTCGTCCTCCTCGGGCGGGATATCGACGCAGATCACACCGTCGACGCCCGCGTCGCTTGCAGCCTCGGCAAACCATTCGGGCCCGCGCCGGATCATCGGATTGGCATACCCCATCAGCACAAGCGGGGTGTCGGGATGGCGCATGCGGAAATCGGTCGCAATCCGTAGCACGTCGGCAGTGGTCGTTCCCGCGCCAAGGCTGCGGATATTCGCCGCCTGGATCGCTGGGCCATCGGCCATCGGATCGGTGAAGGGCATACCCAGTTCGATCACGTCCGCACCGCCTTCGACCAGCGCATCGAGATTGGCGGCACTGTCGCCATCGCCTGCGGTGATGAAGGCGATGAAGGCGGGGTGGGGCTTGGAAAAGGCGGACGAGAGGCGGGTCATGAGAATTTCGGCATGAGCTTGAAGGACATATAGATCGCAGCCAGACCGACGGTGAACAGAACCGCCAGCGCAAGGTTCGATTGCCAGTCAATCTGCGGTTCCGCAAAATAATCCCAGAGCGAGGCGCCGCCGAACATGCCGACGAAATGCACGGGAGCCGCGCGCGCGGCTTCTTTCGGCTGCATTCGCCGGTTTTCGGATTTGCTCACATCTTTACTCCCAACTTTTCGGCCACGGTGAAGATGTCCTTGTCGCCGCGTCCGCAGAGATTCATCAGGATGATTTCGTCATCGCGCATTTCCTTCGCGCGTTGGGCGACGGCGGTAAGCGCGTGGCTCGGCTCCAATGCGGGGATAATCCCCTCGGTGCGGCAGAGCAGTTGAAAGCCTTCGAGCGCCTCGTCATCGGTGACCGCGGTGTATTCGACGCGGCCGGTTTCCTTGAGCCAAGCGTGTTCGGGGC
>JBFHIF010000396.1:0-1691 GCA_041596595.1 Erythrobacter sp.
ATATGCGCCGCGCTATAGGCTTTCGAGCCCCACAGCCCGGTTTCCTCCGCTCCCGCCAGTAACAGGCGGATCGTGCGCAGCGGCTGACCGCTGGCGGCGACGTGCTTGGCCGCGGCGGCGATGATCCCGCAGCCTGCCCCGTCATCGAAGGCTCCGGGCGCATTCCACCAGCTGTCGATATGGCAGGCGAGAAGCACCGGCGGCAGCGCCGGGTCGCGGCCCGGTATCTCGGCCACGACATTGCCGCTCATCGTGGTACCCAGCTGGCGCGGGTTCATCTCGAGCCGAAGGGTCACGGGGCGATCGCCCGCGCGCGCGATCATGCGCTCGAGGTTCTCGGCATCGGGCACGCTCAGCGCGCCAGCCGGGATCGGTTGCACACCTTCGGGAAAGCTGGTGACGCCGGTATGCGGGTTGCGGTGGTGATCGGTGCCGATCGACTTGATGACGATGGCCGCCGCACCTTTCTGCGCCGCGAGCGCGGGGCCGAAGAAGCGTGCGCCGCCGTAATAGCCGTAATGCGACCCGTCCTGCGCGGCTCTCATCTGGTGGCTGACATACGCGATTTTGCCCGCAAGGCTGCCATCGGGTGCGGCCTGGAGGTCGGCGACAGTGGGAAAGAACACGATTGTCCCCTCTAGCCCGCCAACCGGTGTGGCGGCGCTGTTGCCGAGCGGCTGGATTACAAGGTCCTGCGCAAAGGGCGCGGTCACGCGTGCGCGGTGAATGTCGCCGGGCACCCAGGTTTCCATCGGGAACGGTTCGTTCGCCACGTTCGCAAAGCCAGCGGCCCGGAGCCACGCCATCGCCCAGTCGCGCGCGCGCGCCTCGGCCTCGGTCCCGGGATGGCGCGGACCGACTTCGGTGGTGATCCCTTCAACGAAATCCCACGCGATCCTGTCGCCTTCGAGCGCCCGGTCGGCGACCATATCGAGCGATGAGGGCGGCGCGGATGGCTGCGCGGCAAGCGAGGCGGGGAGCGAGGCGGCGAGCGAAAGCGCGGCGAGCGCAGCGGCGGGAGATTTCATGGCAGCGCCCCTATCCGCGCGCGCGCAGCAAGTCCAGCTTGCCCTTGGCGTCCCCCGCCCCTATCTGCGGCGGCGCAAACGCATTCCCCGAACGACAATCCGAAGGACTCGCCAGATGGCCGCGCAATACGCCTATGTGATGAAAGGCATGACCAAGAGCTTCCCCGGTGCCCAGAAGCCGGTGCTCTCTGACATCAACCTGCAATTCTACCAGGGTGCGAAGATCGGCATCGTCGGTCCCAACGGTGCGGGCAAGTCGACCCTGATGAAGATCATGGCCGGGATCGACACCGAGTTCCAGGGCGAGGCCTGGCCGGGTGAGAACATCTCAGTGGGCTATCTCGCGCAGGAACCCGAACTCGATCCGACCAAGACCGTTCTCGAAAACGTCAAGGACGGCGCGCGCGAAACCGCCGACCTGGTCGAACGCTATAACGCGGTCGCCGCGGAGATGGCGGAACCCGATGCCGATTACGAGAAGCTCGGCGAGGAAATGGCCGATCTCCAGACCAAGATTGACGCGGTCGACGGCTGGACGCTCGACAACCAACTCGAGATCGCGATGGAGGCGCTCCGCTGCCCGCCATCCGATTCCTCGGTCGAAAACCTTTCGGGCGGTGAAAAGCGCCGCGTCGCGCTGACCCGGCTGCTGATCCAGAAGCC
>JBFHIF010000397.1:0-1672 GCA_041596595.1 Erythrobacter sp.
AGCATCTCTCCGCCCGCTGCTCGCAATGCGCGCAGGTGGCGTTGCAGCATCGCGTCGGTATCGAGCTTGAGCGCGCCGTGATCGACGATTGCCGCTTGGCAATGATCAGGTCCGACCTTTAGCGACGGCACCAGTTCGCGCGCCTCATCACCCGCGATCCGCCGGTAATCGCAGCCGAAGTCTTGGTGCGCCACCTCCAGCGCGTCGAGGCTCGATTCCTGAGCCGCCGTTGCGATGTGCAAAGCCGGGTGGGTCTGCCCCGATGGTGGCAGCCCGTCCTGCGGATCGCGGCGCAGTTCGGGCAGGCTGAGCGCGGTCAGCGTCCTCACCACCCGTTCCCCCAGTCCGAAATGGGCAAAGGCGACGCTGCGACCCGATGCGTGGTAGCCGGGCGCGGATTCGGCCTCGAGCACGAGCACCTCCATGCGCACGGCGATCCGGGCCGCGAGCGACAGCCCCGCGATGCCTCCGCCGATCACCACTGTTTCCACTTCACGCATCTTCGCTCCTGCGGTTTGACACGTTGACGCTGGGCCGCCGCTACGGCAACGACCTCCCGACAATCAAATAACCAGGGGCCTCACGAATGTCCGCCAATATCGCCGAAATGGAACGCCGCCGCCAAGCCGCCAATATGGGCGGCGGGCAGAAGCGTATCGACGCGCAGCACGCAAAGGGGAAGCTGACCGCGCGCGAACGGCTCGACGTGCTGCTCGACGAAGGCAGTTTCGAAGAACTCGATACCTATGTCGAACACGATTGCGTCGATTTCGGCATGGCCGACCAGAAGATCCCGGGCGATGGCGTGGTCACCGGCAGCGGCACGATCAACGGGCGGCTGGTCTATGTCTTTTCGCAGGATTTCACCGTGTTCGGCGGCTCGCTGTCCAAACGCCATGCGGAGAAGATCTGCAAGGTGATGGATACCGCGATGAAGGTCGGCGCGCCGGTCATCGGCCTCAACGATTCGGGCGGCGCGCGCATCCAGGAAGGCGTGGCGTCACTGGGCGGTTATGCCGAGGTGTTCCAGCGCAACGTGCTCGCCAGCGGCGTCATTCCGCAGATCAGCCTGATCATGGGGCCGTGCGCGGGCGGTGCGGTCTATTCCCCGGCGATGACCGACTTCATCTTCATGGTGAAGGATTCGTCCTACATGTTCGTCACCGGTCCCGAAGTGGTGAAGACCGTCACCAACGAGGAAGTGACGCAGGAGGAACTGGGCGGGGCGGTGACCCACACGACCAAGACCAGCGTGGCCGATATCGCGTTTGAAAACGATGTCGAGGCGCTGCTCGCCACGCGCCGGTTCTTCGATTACCTGCCTTTGTCCAATCGCGAGAGCGTGCCCGAGATTCCGACCAGCGATCCGTGGGACCGCGAGGAAAAGAGCCTCGACACGCTGATCCCCGACAATGCCAACCAGCCCTACGACATTCACGAAGTGATCGCCAAGACGCTCGACGAGGGGGATTTCTTCGAGATCCAGCCGAGCCACGCGGCGAACATCATCTGCGGTTTCGGCCGGGTCGAGGGGCGCACCGTGGGCGTGGTCGCGAACCAGCCGATGGTGCTTGCCGGCGTGCTCGACATCAATTCATCGAAAAAGGCGGCGCGCTTCGTGCGGTTTTGCGATGCGTTCGAGATCCCGCTCCTGACCTTCGTCGACGTCCCC
>JBFHIF010000398.1:0-1605 GCA_041596595.1 Erythrobacter sp.
ATCGACACTCAGCGATCCGTTTCCGCGAAAACTGGGGGAGACCGCCTCGGGCGGGTATTCCGGGGCGAGGCGCTGTCGCCCGGCGATCAGCCGATGCGCGGCGCGGTGCCAGCTTTCGGCGAGGTCGAACAGGTCCTGCGCGGTATCGCTGCGCGCCACGCGCGCACAGCCGGCGGCTCCGAGCGCGGCGAGCGCCGCGAGCACTCCTCTGCGGCGCAGGTCACTCATCGCGTTCCTCGATCCTGGCGCCGCCGGTAATCATCGCGCGGACCTGCCGTACCGGGCCTGTCAGCAGGACCATCGCGAGATGGACGACAAGGAAGCCTGCGAGTGCCCAGGCGGTGATGAAATGGAGGCTGCGCGCCGATTGCCGTCCGCCGAGAATGTCGACCAGCCACGGAGCCGCAGGTTCGAAACCGGGGCTGATGGCGAGCCCGGTAAAGACCATCAGGGGAAGCATCACGCCATAGACCAGGCCATAGGCGATGCGCTGCAGCGGATTGTAGCGGGCATGAAGATCGCCAATTTGCAGCCGCAGATGCGCGGCGATCTCACCGGCGAGGGTCTTGGGATGCCATTCGCGCGCCCGGGTCGCGATATCGCGGCGAAAATGCCCGTTGGCGATCATCGCAATCCAGATCGCAAGCAAGCCAATCGCGAACACCCACGCGGCGGTGTTGTGCCAGTCGCGAGCGGCGGCAAGATCATAATATTGCGGGATCGTCGCCCATCCGGGAAACCGCACGATGCGGGCCCAGGCGTCGGCGGGATCGAAGCCGTAATCGCCCCAATAGAGGTAGCGATGGGCGTTCGAGATATTGAGCCCCGACATGAACAGCACGATCAGCGCGGCGGCATTCGTCCAATGCCACAGGCGGGTGGAGAGGCGGTGGCGCTTCACCGGGTTTCCCGCATCCGCTCTCGGGCCAGCCAGATCACGTCACGATCGAGATCGAGAAGATGCTGGCCGCTATCGACGAAAAGGGTGGTGCCGCTGCGCAGCGCGCCAGAGGAGAGGAACAGCGCCGCATCGGCGATTTCCCCAGCATCGGTCCGGCGGCCGAGGAGGTTGAGCCGGTGCGAGATTTCGGCCTCTTCCTCGCTCTGGTCATGGCTGGCGAGGATCGCTCCGGGCGCGATGCCGTATACCCGGTCGCCCGAACGGCGCAGCGCCTTGGCGAACATCGCGACGGTTGCGGCATGGGCGTGTTTCGACATCGAATAGCTGAAGAAATCCGGGTTCGGATTGGCGATTTTCATGTCGCTCACCTGGATCACGCATCGCCCGTCATCGCTGCGCGCGCGTTGCAGATAGGATTGCGCCATGCGCGCGGGCGCAAGTGCGTTGACCTGCATCGCCTCGCGGAATTTTTCAGGGTCGAGCGAGTCCCAGTCATCGCGGCGAAACACCGAGGCGGAATTGACGAGACACCGCCAGTCCTCGAGTTCACCCGAGAGCCGATCAACCATCGCGGCGGCGGCCTCGTCGTCGGCGAGATCGCATTGCACGATGCTGGCGGATTGGCACTGCGTCGCCAGCGCGCGGGCGGCCTGTGCCGATGAGTTGTAATGGATGACGACGTGCCATCCTGCGTCGGCAAAGCG
>JBFHIF010000399.1:0-1545 GCA_041596595.1 Erythrobacter sp.
ACGAGGCCGAACTTGCGCGCCGCCCCGAAGGCCGGGCGGTCCGGGCCGAACTTGCGCGCTTTGCGCCGATGCAGTCCGAATGGCCCTCGCTTCAGGGGCCGCACAATCTTGAAAATGTCGCGGTCGCTGTGGCTCTGGTCGAGGAAATGGGGCTGGACGAGGCGCAGTGGCGACGCGCGCTTCCGCGGTTTTCGAGCCTACCGCACCGGATGGAAATCGTCCGCGAGGCGGACGGGGTTCTCTATGTCAACGACAGCAAGGCGACCAATCCGGCTTCTAGCGCACCGGCACTCGCCGCATGGCCACCAGAGCCCGAGATCAACCAGGGCGCGCCGCGGGTGCACTGGATCGTCGGCGGCCTCGCGAAGGAAGATGGCCTGGGCGAATGTGAGCGCGAACTTTCGAACCTTGCCGCCGCTTACACGGTGGGAGAGGCGGGACCCCGCTTCGCCGAATTGCTCGAAGGGCGGATCCCCCGGGTCGAAAGGTGCGAGTTGGTGGGCGAAGCCGTCGCGCGCGCCCATGCGGCGGCGCGCCCTGGCGATGTCGTGCTGTTCTCCCCCGCCTGCGCGAGTTTCGACCAGTTTCGCGATTATGAAAAGCGCGGCGAACATTTCCGGCAGGTCGCTGCAGTGATCGCCGGGGACGAGAATGAAGGTGAAGACCAGGATCCTGCGACGGGTGGGGCCTCGTGAGTCCGCCCGATACCTATTCGGTGCCACAGCCGGGCCGCGCTGCCGGGCGCGCTTCGCTGGACCGTTCGCGCTACTGGCGGGAGCATGTCCGCATCTGGTGGCGTGAAATCGACAAGTGGCTGCTTGGCATCGTCCTGTTGATCATGGCGGTCGGAATATTGGCCGTTGCCGCGGCGGCACCCGCCGGGGCCGAGCAATTGTCGCGGCGCGGCGTCGATATCGGCGAGTTCTACTATCTCAAGCAGCACGTCGTGTGGCAGCTGCTCGGAATCGCGACGATGATCGGTGTGTCGATGCTCGACCGGGATAGCGCGCGAAGGCTGGGTATTCTCGTGTTCGCGCTGTCGATCCTCCTGCTCGCGCTGGTCCCGCTGATCGGGGTTGAGAAAAACGGCGCGAGGCGCTGGCTCGAGCTCGGCATCTCGTTCCAGCCATCCGAGATCGCCAAGCCGGGATTTGCCGTCGTGCTCGCCTGGGTGCTGAGCTGGCGTTTGCGCGATCAGAGCCTGCCGGTCGTCCCCACCGCCTTCGCGATCATGTTCCTCATGGGCGCCCTTCTCATGGCGCAGCCCAATCTGGGCGAGACGATCCTTTTCGGCGGGATCTGGTTCGTTCTGGTCCTGCTCGCGGGGATCTCGCTTCAGCGCATCGCCATGCTGGCAGGCCTTGGAGTTATCGGGATCGGCACGGCCTACCTGTTCTACGAAAACGCGCGCAACCGGATCGACGGGTTCTTTGGCGGCGGGACAGCGTTCGACCAGGTCGACCTCGCGCAAAGGACGCTGCTCTCGGGCGGCTGGACCGGGAGCGGGCTGTGGCTGGGCATTCGCAAGATGAACCTGCCCGAAGC
>JBFHIF010000400.1:0-1477 GCA_041596595.1 Erythrobacter sp.
AACGATGCGCCGGGCCGAAACCTGTCGCGCTGGCTCGCCGATCTGGCCGCGGAAAACCCGGCTGGAATGCAGGTGCGCGAAATCTGGCGCACTGATCGGATGGGTCGCGGGGGCGACCAGATCCCGTTTCTCGACAAGGGTTATCCGGCGGTCCGGGTCACCGTGTCGGTCGAGGATTACGATCACCAGCATCAGGACCTGCGCACCGAAGACGGCGTGGTCTATGGCGATACGGTGGACGAGATCGATTTCGATTACCTCACCCGCGCTGCAAAGCTGAATGTCCGCGCGCTCGATCGCCTTGCCTCGGTCCCGATGCCGCCCAAGGTCACTGCGGACGCAGCGGTTCGCACCGATACCAAGGTTGAATGGACGCTATCGCAGGGGGCGGAGCGATACATCATCCACGTTCGCCGGACCAACGAGGCCGACTGGCGGGATGCGGCGCCACGCGGCACCGATGGTTCCGAATGGGGCGATGTCGTCATAGCCACCGCGGATACCGGCACTCTTGCCGCGATCGTTCCTCTACGAGGCGATGACTGGCTGTTCGGCGTATCCGCCTGCACCGCCGACCAATTGTGTTCGCCGGTGTCGAGCGCCGTGCCGGGCGGGGCGTTCGCGCCGCTCGCGACGGAACAGGAATAGGTCGCAAACCGTTCGAGAGATCGAGCCCCGCCAAAGATTTCTGACCCGAACGGACAAGACAGCATGCCACCCAAGACCAAACGCCCCGAGGGCCTGCCCAGCAGGGAACAGGTGCTCGAATTCCTGCAATCTTCCGAGGCTCCTGCTGGCAAGCGCGAGATCGCCAAGGCGTTCGGGCTCAAGGGCCAGGAGAAGATCGCCCTCAAGAAGCTGCTCAAGGACATGGCGGAAGAGGGTCTGATCGACGGGAAAAAGACGGCCTATCACCGCATGGGCGGAATACCCAAGGTCACCGTGCTGCGAATTGTTGCCATCGAGGATGGCGAGGCGATCGGCATTCCAGACAACTGGGCGCCCGACGCACAGACCCAGCCTCCGCGCCTGATCCTCAAGGAGGCAAAGGGCAAGGGCGGGGGCCGGAAGGGTCCGCGCAGCCCCGCGCTCAAGCGTGGCGACCGCGTGCTCGCCCGGACCGAGGAACACGATGGCGGCTGGATCGCCCACTCGATGAAGAAGTTGCCGGCCCGCACCGAAGGGCTGATGGGCGTGGTCGAAATCGACGGCAGCGGCCAGGCTTGGCTTGCACCGGTGGACAAGCGCGTCCGCAATTCGGCCAAGATCGTCGAACTGAACGAGGCCAAGGAAGGCGAACTGGTTCTCGCCGAACCGGCCGGGCGGTCCGAACGGGCCGGCGTCAAGGTGATCGAGGTGGTGGGCGACCCGCTCGCGCCGGGCAGTTTCAGCCTGATAGCGATTGCCAAGCATGGAATACCGCACGTCTTTCCCGAAGTGGTGCATGAAGAAGCGCGCCTCGCCACCGAGCTCGAAT
>JBFHIF010000401.1:0-1458 GCA_041596595.1 Erythrobacter sp.
CGATCGAGACCTCGTATGAGATCATCTGCGCAGCGGCGCGCATCGCAGAAAAGAACGGATATTTCGAGTTCGACGCCCACCCGCTCATCACCACGCCGTAAACGCCGAGCGAGGAGATCGCGAGAATGTAGAGCAGGCCGAGATTGATATCGGCGAGCAGAACGCCCTCGTCGAATGGGATCACCGCCCATGCCGCGAGAGCGACGGTAAAGGTAATGATCGGCGCGAGCAGGAAAATGCCCTTGTTCGCAGCCGACGGAATGATGGTTTCCTGAAGGAACACCTTGAGCCCGTCGGCGAAAGACTGGAGCAGTCCAAACGGCCCGACCACGTTGGGTCCGCGCCGCAGCATGATCGCGCCCAGCACCTTGCGATCGACATAGATCACCATTGCGACAGCCAGCATCAGCGGCAGCGCGATCAAAAGGATCCCTGCAATGGTGGCGACACCCCACGCCCATTCGTAGGACATGCCGAGGTCTTGGAAGAATTCGGTCATTCCGCAGCTTCCCTGATTTCGTCTGCGTGAAGGAGTTCCGACGAGCACCGTTGCATCACCGCGCTCGCACGGGCGATGGGGTTCGTCAGGTAGAAGTCGGCAATGGGATAGGCATTGATCGCACCCTTGGCCTTGGCGCCCTTATCCGCTTGCGGAAGCGAACCGTAATCGGCCAGCCCTTCCTCGCCCAGGGCCGGAACTTCGGCGACCATCTTCGCCTGCAGTTCGGCAAAGCTGTCAAAGCCGACATGGACGCCCAGCGCATCGGCCAGAGCGCGAAGGATCGTCCAGTCCTCGCGTGCATCGCCGGGTGCGAAAACGGCTTTCTCGGCGAATTGCACACGGCCCTCGGTGTTGACGTAGGTTCCGTCCTTCTCGGCATAGGAAGCTGCGGGAAGGATGATGTCCGCGCTATGTGCGCCCTTGTCGCCATGATGGCCGACATAGACCTTGAGGCTGTCCGCGAACGGCTCGTAATCCATCTCGTCCGCTCCGAGGCTGAGCAGCACCTTCGGGCTTTTAGCCGCGAGGTCGGACATCCCGCCTCCCTGAGCGAAACCGAGCATCAGCGATCCCATGCGTGCCGCGCTCATGTGCAGCACGTTGAAGCCGTTCCAGCCATCTTTGACGAGGCCGAACCGGTCGACCAGCGCGAGTGCGGCGCCAAGCGCGCCCTGAGCGAGCGCTGCGCCGCCGAGGATCACCGCCGGACGTTCGGCCTGTTCCATCGCCTCGGCCAGCGCCTGCGGGATATCCGAAAGAACCGAGAGGTCCTCGCCGAGGAACTCAGCGGGATAGGTCGTCTCCCATTCCGGGCCGAAGACGAAGACCTTCGCACCATGCTTGACGGCCTTGCGCAGCCGCACGTTGACCAGCGGCGCTTCCCAGCGGATGTGGCTTCCCACGATCAGGATCGCGTCGGCGGTTTCGATCCCCGCCAGAGTCGAATTGAAGTTGAC
>JBFHIF010000402.1:0-1336 GCA_041596595.1 Erythrobacter sp.
GCGGGGAAGCTGGAGAGATGTCGCCAAGGACATGAAGGGGCGCTACCCCAGGCATCGCTGGCCCGACCAGCCCTGGCGCGAAAAGCCGAGCCTCAAGACCAAAAACGCCTTCAATCGAGAGTGAGTTTCGATTATCGACGGCGCGCAACGAGCCGCCCAACCGAGGAACAGCGAAAAAATGAGCGCACGCATCTACCAGCAGCCCAAGAGCGCGATGCAATCGGGCAAGGCGAAGACCGATACCTGGGTTCTCGAATTCGAGCGGAGCGAGGCGCTGCGCCCTGATCCGCTGATGGGCTGGGCCGGAAGCGGCGACACCCAGGCACAGGTGAGGCTCAACTTTCCCAGCGTCGAGGCGGCCAGGGCCTATGCCGACAAATACGGCATTCCGGCGCGGGTTCACCCCACTCCGCCCAAGTCGCTCAAGATCCAGGCCTACGCCGACAATTTTCGGTAATTGATTTTTCGCTTTTCCATCGCCATATGGCGCACCGGGAGTCGGGTGGACGTTTGCGTTCGCTCACCGGGTCAGGTCCGGAAGGAAGCAGCCCAGGTGAATTGCGGCGGGTCGCTCGGCTCCTTTTTCCCCAATCAACGCGATGACAAACCGTTGCCGAGCGCCTAGCTTGGCGCGCGTGACTGATTCCGATCCAGACCTGCCCGAAACCGACAAGGATAATGCGCCGAGCGCCGCCGAACTGGAGGCTGCCGGCCAGAATGCAATGTTCGGCGAATCGGCCCCTTCAGAGCCGAGTGCGCGAACCGCTGCGACGCCGGAAAAGCCGCTTGCCAAACCTGGCGCTCCCACATCCGGCAGTGGATCCGAAGTCGACGCGAGCCAGCCCTATCGCGTGCTCGCGCGCAAATACCGCCCGCAGACCTTTTCCGAACTGATCGGACAGGAACCGATGGTCCGCACGCTCGCCAACGCGATCGAGCGGGACCGGCTGGCGCACGCCTTCCTGATGACCGGGGTAAGGGGGGTCGGCAAGACCTCGACCGCTCGCCTGATCGCCAAGGCGCTCAACTGCGTGGGACCCGATGGGGAAGGCGGCCCGACGATAGATCCCTGCGGCCAGTGCGAGCCGTGCCGGGCCATCGCCGAGGGACGTCATATCGACGTGATCGAGATGGACGCCGCCAGCCATACCGGGGTCGACGATGTCCGCGAGATCATCGAACAGGTGCGCTACGCGGCGGTTTCGGCGCGCTACAAGATCTACATCATCGACGAGGTTCACATGCTCTCGCGCAATGCCTTCAATGCATTGCTCAAGACGCTCGAAGAGCCGCCCGCGCACGTGAAGTTCCTGTTTGCGACCACCGAGGTCGAGAA
>JBFHIF010000403.1:0-1314 GCA_041596595.1 Erythrobacter sp.
CTGTCGGGAATGATGATCCCGCCGGCGGTCTTTTCTTCTGCTTCGATGCGGCGCACGAGAACTCGGTCGTGCAGCGGACGAAATGCCATGATGATGACCTTTCTACTGAGAGTGAATATCTAAGTTGGCACTCACGGGTCGAGAGTGCCAGCGGAGCGCATTTGGGAGCGCCGACGCGGGGAGTCAACGGGTCGGCAGACAAAAATCTTGCTGGTTTTTCGTTGAAACATGGCGCGGGGTGGCCAGAGCGCGCGCCAATCCCTATCCCGCGCGCCAATCCATCCGGAAAGACACATAGCGGAGAGCGACCCATGCAGACCGATCAGGCCGTTTCGGCCCTCACCATTCCCGAACAGGCGTTGCTTTGGTTGCGGCTTAACATGATGGACATTGCCGGCGCCTTCGCGGTGCTCATTTTTGGCCTGCTGGCGGCAAAGCTGATCTCGAGCTGGGTGGAGCGCGGGCTCAACCGCTCGCCGCGCTTCGATGCTACGGTAGCGAATTTCCTCTCGAATCTCGTCAAATATGCATTGTGGGCGATGGTCATTGTGACCGTGTTGACCCAGTTCGGGGTCGAGACCACCAGCATTCTCGCGGCATTGGGCGGCATGGCGCTTGCCATCGGTCTCGCCCTGCAAGGTACGCTCAGCAATGTCGCTTCGGGCGTGATGATCCTCGTCCAGCGGCCCTTCAAGATCGGCGAGGCGATCTCGGCAGGTTCGGTGACTGGCGTCGTCCAGCAGATCGGCCTGTTCACGACCGAACTGAAGCAGTTCGACGGTCTTTTTGTGATGGTCCCGAATTCGCAGCTCTGGAATCAGGCGATCGTCAATTTCCATCGCCACCCGATCCGCCGTTTCGAGCTGATAGTGGGTATCGCCTATGGCGATTCGATGGAGCAGGCGCGCAAGGAACTGCTCGAGATTGCCGCTGCAGACGAACGTGTCCTCGCTGATCCGGAACCTGTCGCTTTCGTTGCCTCGCTCGACGACAGCTCGGTAGGCATCGGCCTTCGCGTATGGTGCGCGACAGCCGATTTCGCGCCGCTCGGCTGGGCAATCACCGAGGCGGCCAAGGCGCGCTTCGACGACGTCGGCATCTCGATCCCGTTCCCGCAGCGCGAGGTTACTCAGCGAGCGGCATAGCGATCTAGGGGCGGGCGGTGAGGCCGAGACGGTCCCGCCGCGCCCAACGCGAGGTGAGGAGGAGCGCGGCGACCGTGAGGCCCACGGCAAGCCCGATCCACACGCCGACGCCCTCGAGCGGGGTGTAGAAGCCGAGATAGAGCGACAGGCCGATGCCCGGCACCCAATA
>JBFHIF010000404.1:0-1243 GCA_041596595.1 Erythrobacter sp.
ACATCGTCACCCACGTCAATCACGGGACGATCCTCAAGGCGCAAGGCAACGCGCAGGACGCTCATGTCGCGCTCGACGATGCGGCGGGGAAGATCGAGAAACAGCTGAGACGCTACAAGCGGCGCTTGAACGATCGCCACGAGCGCTCGGCGCTGGCGCGGGCCGAAGAGGAGGCTGCCTACACCATCTTCGCTTCGGACGATTCCGATGACGAGGTCGACAGCGACTCGCCCCCGGTGATTGCCGAAACGAAGGTTCATATCCCCACCGCAACCGTGGCTGATGCCGTAATGATGCTCGATTTGCGCGATACACCTGCGCTGTTCTTCAAAAACGCTGGAACTGAACAGCATAATATGGTTTATCGCCGCGCCGATGGCTCGATCGGTTGGGTCGAGCCAAAGTAGGATCGAGAACCCGCCCAGGGACAAGGCGGAACACCTTGGTCCGGCTCGCAACCGAATCGCTGTGCGCTGCCCGCTGACTTGATGCGCGCTCGCCGGTTCGGCCAGTGGGCTCTCCCCACCCAGGGCCAACTGATTCGGGATTAGAATTCGTAATGGACGTCAACATAACCATGCTGCCCGAGGCGGCGGCGATTGATCGCATCAGCACACGGCAGCAGGTCCTCGAGCGGATCTCCACGCTTTTCCAGGACGTCTACGATCTGGATTCGGGCGAGGTGCTCGATGGGCTTGAACAGCGCGAAAAGCTGGGGAGCACCGGCTTCGGTCGTGGCGTTGCGATCCCGCATTGCCGCAGCGCTGCGGTGAGCCGTCCGACGCTCGTTCTTCTCCGTCTCGAGCAACCGATCGATTTCGCTGCCGCCGATGCGGTGCCGGTATCGCTTTTCTTCGGCCTGGTCTCGCCTGAGAATGCGGGGGCCACGCACCTTCATGCGCTCGCGGCCATCTCGCGCTTCGCCCGCGACGAAACCATGCTCGCAGCGCTCAGTGATGCGCCCGATACCGAGGCGATCTTTGCAGTGCTGACCAACCAGTTCCTGCGCGATGCCGCCTGACAGGCGCTCGGCATCCGATTCCGCCGGTGAGGCGACGGGTGCGGATATGCACTTTCGTGCGCTCGAACGGCTTTACGCCTCGGCGCCGATCAACTTGCTGTTCAAGTCGTCGCTGGAAATCACCGGCGAAGGGCGCTCGCGGATCGCTTTCAGCGTCAACGAGGGCACGTATCATGCGGCCGGTGCCGCTCACGGGACGATCTATTTCAAGATGCTCGATGA
>JBFHIF010000405.1:0-1178 GCA_041596595.1 Erythrobacter sp.
CACCGCGATCGAGGCGGGCGGCACGTGCGCGAGGACGTCGGGAACCTCGCTCCAGTGCGCGACGAAGAACGTATCGGCTCCCGCATCGCGGAGCGTGGGCACGCAGGCATCGACGCCCAGCCCATAGCAATTGGCCTTGACCGCCGCGCCCGTCGCGGCGCTTCCCGACATTGCATCGAGCGCCCGCCAGTTATCGGCCAGCGCCTGCCGGTCGACGCGCAGCCTCAGCGTAGGCGGCGGCAGATCAGGTGCCGACTTCATCGGCGAAGTCCCTTGGAGGCCCGTCGGGCAATCCCCACCATGCCACCAGCACGCCGAATGCAACCACCGCCCAGGTATACCACAGGCCCGAATAGACGTTCCCCGTGCTGGCCACGATGATACCCGAAATCAGCGGGAGGAACCCTCCAAGATACCCTGCACCGATGTGATAGGGGATCGACATCGAGGAATAGCGGATGCGCGGCGGGAACATCTCGGACAGGAGCGCCGCGACCGAACCGTAGGTGAGCGCGGACAGCATGCCCGCCGCGAGCAGCATGGCGATGATCCCGAGGAGCCTGGGCCAGCTTGGCACCTGACGCGAGAAGTCGAATCCGTAATCCGAAAGCGCCGATTGCAGCCCGGCGCTCCTCGCCTCCCCGCTTTCGAGCCAGTTCGGTTCGACCGCGATCGTGTCGCCGGCGACCGTCAGGCCGAGCCGATCGCTCTCGACCACGGTGTAGGACACGCCGCTGGATATGAGCGAACTCAGCACCTTTCCACAATCGGACTGTTCGCGGTCGAACAGCTCGGCAAAGGGGTCGGTCACGCATTCTGGGCCGCTGACCACAACCGGATTACGCTCGGCGGCTTCTGCGAGAGCGGGATTGGCGAGGCTGCCCATCGTCCAGAAGATCGGAAACAGCAGCGCGAGCGTTGCCAGCGCGCCGATGATGATCGGCTTCTTGCGCCCGATCCGATCCGACCAGCGGCCCACCACGACATAGAAACTCATGGAAATGAGACCGGCGACCAGAAGGAGGATCTCGACCGTCTGCTCATCGAGCCGCATGTCGCCCTTGAGAAACGAGAGGCTCGAGAAGAACGCGCTATACCAGATCGTGGTGAGGATCCCGGTGACGCCGAACAGGGCGACGAAGATCCGCTTCTTGTTGCCCGGATAGGTGAAGCTTTCG
>JBFHIF010000406.1:0-1115 GCA_041596595.1 Erythrobacter sp.
CCCCATGGCGAAATCGAGCACATCGTCGATCAGCGCGTTGGCGCGGCCTAGGCTTGCTCGCATCTCTTCGATGATGATGGCGCTGCGTCCACCCTCGTCGAAGGTCTGCCGTTCGAGCATCCGCATCCCGGCTTCGATCGCGGCAAGCGGATTGCGCAGGTCATGGCCGAGCACGGCGATGAATTGATCCCTGAGCTCTAGCTGGTCGTGCTCTGTCTTGAACCTCTCTTCCGCCCTGATCTTCGCTTCGATGAGCGAACGCTCGAAAGACCGCCGCTCGATCGCCCGGAACAGGGTCAGCCGCGTGAACTGGTGCTCTCCATCCGGTCCACGCTTTTCGCGGGCATTGCCCATGACCGGCAGCTTTTTGCCGTCGCTCATCTGCAGATCGAACGCGATTTCGTGCACTTCGCCCTCAAGCCGCAGCATCGGCGCAAGATGCGTCTCGAACGCGATCTTTCCCCCGAAAGACAGGATTTCGTGAAGTGGCTTTCCGAGCAGATCGTCGCGTGACCATTGCAGCCAGTCGGCCAGCGTCCGGTTCACCTGGACGATCCGCGCGTCCGACGCAATCGATACGTAGCCGCACGGAGCGTCATCGTAGAGGTCCCAGAGGTCCTCAGTGGGAAGGTTCAAGGAATCCACGCATCGCCTCGGTCACCACATCGGGCGCGCTCAGATTGGGGCAATGCCCGGTTGCATCCAGCAGAACGTATTCGCTGTTGGGAATGTGGGCGTGAACATATCGCCCGACCGCCTGCGGCGCGATTATGTCCTGCTGGCATTGCAGGACAAGCGTTCGCGCGGTGATCCTCGACAGGTCATCGCGATTATCCGAGTAAAATGTCACCCGGGCAAATTGCCGGGCGATGTCGGGATCGGTGGAGCAGAACGAACTGGTCAGCCGCTCCCCCAGTTCGGGCCGGTCGTTATTGCCCACAATCTGCGGCGCCATCGCTTCCGACCAGCCGAGGTGATTTTCCTCGAGGAAAGTGAGAAGCTCGTCGATCTGGTCGCGCGCGAAGCCGCCGATATAGCCTTCGTCGTCGATATAGCGGGGCGAGGGTCCGACCATCACGATCTCGCTAAACATTTCCGGCCGGGTGATCGAGGCG
>JBFHIF010000407.1:0-1067 GCA_041596595.1 Erythrobacter sp.
CGCCTTGTCCCTGGGCGGGTTCTGGGTCCTACTTTGGCTCGACCCAACCGATCGAGCCATCGGCGCGGCGATAAACCATATTATGCTGCTCAGTTCCAGCATTTTTGAAGAACAGCGCGGGTGTATCGCGCAAATCGAGCATCATTACAGCATCGGCCACAGTCGCGGTGGGGATATGGACCTTCGTTTCGGCAATAACCGGGGGCGAGTCGCTCTCGACCTCGTCATCGGAATCCTCCGAAGCAAAGATGGTGTAGGCAGCCTCCTCTTCGGCCCGCGCTAGAGCCGAGCGCTCGTGGCGATCGTTCAAGCGCCGCTTGTAGCGTCTCAGCTGTTTCTCGATCTTCCCCGCCGCATCGTCGAGCGCGACATGAGCGTCCTGCGCGCTTCCCTGCGCCTTGAGGATAGTCCCGTGATTGACATGGGTAACGATGTCGCAGGTAAATGCGCCCGCCGGCGCCTTGCCGAACGTGACCTGCGAGGAAAGCGCACGATCGAAATACTTCTCGACAATGCCCTCGAGCCGGTCAGTGGCGTGAGCCTGCAACGCGGCGCCGGTTTCGACCTGATGGCCTGATATCCGAATATCCATTATCGCCCGGTCTCCTTCTTGTGGGTCGGGCCCGTCATCAACGTGCCCAGATTGCGTTCTTGATCCCCTGCAGGAATTGCGCGTGGCGCGCCAGTTCTGCCGCGCTCGCCGCGTGAGGTCGTGGCTCGCGGCGCGGCCTTGCTTCCGGCATCCGTCCCGCGATCCCGACAGGCTCCCCGCTCGCCGGGCTTGCTTCGGCAGCGAGTTCGAGGCCGATCTGCCGTCCGCCATGTAGCTCGACATAGACCTGAGCGAGCAATTCCGCATCGAGCAGGGCGCCGTGTTTGACCCGGTGGCTGCGATCGATTCCGTATCGAGTGCAGAGCGCATCGAGCGAGAGCTTGGCACCGGGGTGGCGCTTGCGCGCGATGGCGATGGTATCGATCATCCGATCAAGCCCGATCGGCTCACGCCCGATCCGTTCGAGCTCGGCATTGAGAAAACCGAAATCGAACCCTGCATTATGCGCGACCAG